>NZ_JBDYKJ010000045.1:0-39776 GCF_040012395.1 Nocardioides sp. 31GB23
AGCCTTCGGCCCTCGCTGCTCGACCAACGGGTGGCCGCGGCGTGGAGTGGTCACAGACGACGCTGGCGGGGGCTCAGTGCTTGTCGTTCGTGACCACTGCGGCCCGGTCGTTGGTCGAGCAGTGACGTGCGCCAGCGAGGAGCGTCGCCGAGACCGGGTGAGTGATCCGCTCGCCGTACGCCGGGTGCTCACGGGGTCTCGGCGTCGCTCGAGCCTTCGGCCCTCGCTGCTCGACCAACGGTGGTGGTCGTTGGTCGAGCAGTGAAGAGCGCCAGCGAGGAGCGTCGCCGAGACCCGGTGAGTGACGCGCTCGCCGTACGCCGGGTGCTCACGGGGTCTCGGCGTCGCTCGAGCCTTCGGCCCTCGCTGCTCGACCCACGGCGTTGGCGCGGTCGGCCGACGGTGGGTGGGGGAGGAGGGTCAGCCGCCGTACTCGGCCGAGGCGCGGCGGGCCATCTCGAGGAAGGCCTGGCGGGAGGCGAGGTTCTCCTCGAGCTCGGCGACCTTCTTCTGGTTGCCGGCGGCGCGGGCCTTCTCGAGGTTCGTCTCGACCTCGTCGATGGCCGCCTGCAGCTTGGCGACCATGTCGTCGGCGCGGGCGGACTTCTCGGGGTCGGAGCGGCGCCACTGCTCGTCCTCGTGGCCGCGGATGGTCTGCTCGACCTTGCGGATGCGGGCCTCGAGCTCCTTCATCCGCGAGCGGGGCACCTTGCCGGCGGCGTCCCAGCGGTCGGCGATGTCGCGGAAGGCGCGCTTGGCGGCCTCGATGTCGCCGCTCTGCTCCAGCGCCGGCAGCAGCGCCTCCGCCTCGACGAGCAGCGCGTCCTTGACCTCGGCGTTGGCGGCGAACTCCTCGTCGAGGGCGGCGTTGGCGGCGTCGCGGGCACCGAAGAAGTGGTCCTGGGCGCCGCGGAAGCGCTTCCAGAGCTTGTCGTCGATGTCCTTGGGGGCCGGGCCGGCGGCCTTCCAGTCGCGCATCAGGTCGCGGTAGCGGCCTGCGGTCGGGCCCCAGTCGGTGGAGTCGGCCAGGGCCTCGGCCTCGACGGCCAGGCGCTCCTTGACCGCCTTGGCGCCCTCGCGCTGCTCGTTGAGCTGGGCGAAGTGGGCCTTGCGGCGACGGGTGTAGCTCGTGCGGGCGGTGGAGAAGCGTCGCCACAGCGCGTCGTCGGAGGCGCGGTCGATGCGCGGGATGGCCTTCCACTGCTCCAGCAGGTCGCGCAGCCGGTTGGCGCCGTGGCGCCAGTCGTCGCTCTCGGCGAGCTTCTCGGCCTGGGCGACCAGCTTCTCCTTGGCCGCACGCGCCTCGGCGCTGCGCTTCTCCTTCTCCGCACGCCGGGCGTCGCGCTGGATCGCCAGGATCGGCGCCAGCGCGTCGAGGCGGGCCTCGAGTCCGGCGAGGTCGCCCACGGCGTTGGCCTCGTGGACCTGGGCGCGCACCGTGCGCACCGACTCGGCGGCCTCCTCCGGCGACATCACCCCGGAGTTCACGCGCTTCTCGAGCAGCTCGACCTCGAAGGCCAGCGCGGCGAAGCGCTCGGTGAAGAAGGCGAGCGCCTCCTCGGGCGTGCCGGCGGGGTAGGACCCCACCGACCGCTCGCCGTCGCTGGTGCGGACGTAGACGGTCCCGTCGTCGGCGACGCGTCCCCACTGGTGGCTCGTCACAAAGATTCCCTGTGTCCTCGGTGCCCCGGTGCGAGAGGCAGGTGCAGATGTGAGGTCACATGCTAGTGGCGCGGTCCTGGTTCGGCTCCCGGCGCCCCGGTCGATAGTGTGGCGCCGTGTTCATCGCCGGCTTCCCCGCAGGTCCCTGGGGCACCAACTGCTACGTCGTCGCCACCGGTCCGGGCTCCGAGTGCGTGGTGGTCGACCCGGGCAAGGACGCCGCCCAGGGCGTCGCCGAGGTGGTGCGCGAGCACCGGCTCAAGCCGGTCTCGGTGCTGGTCACCCACGGCCACGTCGACCACATGTGGTGCGTGGCCCCCGTGGCCGGCAGCTACGACGCCACGGCGTGGATCCATCCCGCCGACCGGCACCTGCTCACCGACCCGATGGCCGGCATGTCTCGCGAGACCACCCAGATGCTGCTGGGCGGCTCCTACGAGTGGGCCGAGCCCGACGACGTCCGCGAGCTCTCCGACACCCAGGTGCTCGAGCTGGCGGGGCTGCGCTTCGTCGTCGACCACGCGCCGGGCCACACCGAGGGGTCGGTCACCTTCCGCACGCCGTACGACGCGCAGGACGTCTCCGAGGTGATGTTCTCGGGCGACCTGCTCTTCGCCGGCTCCATCGGGCGCACCGACCTGCCCGGCGGCGACCACCCCACGATGCTGCGCAGCCTGGCCTCGAAGGTGCTGCCCCTGGCTGACGACATCGTGGTGCTGCCCGGCCACGGCGAGCAGACCTCCATCGGTCGCGAGCGCGCGACCAACCCGTACCTGCAGGACCTCTGAGGACACATGAGCGCCAAGATCCGCCCGCTGAGCGGGTTCCCTGAGCTGCTGCCCGAGCAGCGCGTCGTCGAGCAGCAGGTCATCGACACCCTGCGCCACACCTTCGAACTGCACGGCTTCGCAGGCATCGAGACCCGCGCCGTCGAGCCCCTCGACCAGCTGCTGCGCAAGGGCGACACCTCCAAGGAGGTCTACCTGCTGCGCCGGCTGCAGGAGGAGTCGCCCGAGGGTCACGCCGGCCTCGGGCTGCACTTCGACCTGACCGTCCCCTTCGCCCGCTACGTCCTCGAGAACGCAGGCAGGCTGGAGTTCCCGTTCCGGCGCTACCAGATCCAGAAGGTGTGGCGCGGCGAGCGGCCGCAGGAGGGTCGGTTCCGGGAGTTCACCCAGGCCGACATCGACATCGTCGGGCGCGACACCCTGGCCTTCCACCACGACATCGAGGTCACCCGGGTGATGCTCGACGCGCTGTCGCGTCTCGAGCTGCTGCCCGGCTTCCGGCTCCAGGTCAACAACCGCAAGCTGATCCAGGGGTTCTACGCGGGGTCGGGCATCGACGACGTCGACGAGGTGATGCGACTGGTCGACAAGCTCGACAAGCTGCCGGTCGACCGGGTCCGCGCCATGCTCGTGGACGAGGCCGGGGTCACCGACGACCAGGCCGAGCAGGTCCTGGCTCTGGCCGCGATCCGCAGCACCGACGCCTCGTTCGTCGAGCGCGTCCGCGCCCTGGGCGTGGAGCACCCGCTCCTCGACGAGGGGCTCACCGAGCTCGAGGCGCTCGTGGCGGGCTGTGCCGGCCTGGTCGACGACCGGGTCCGCATCGAGGCGGACCTGTCGATCGCCCGCGGGCTCGACTACTACACCGGCACCGTCTTCGAGACGCGGCTCGACGGGCACGAGTCCCTGGGCTCGATCTGCTCGGGTGGCCGCTACGACGCCCTGGCCAGCGACGGCCGCACCACCTACCCCGGCGTCGGCATCTCACTCGGCCTGAGCCGGGTGGTGGTCACCCTGCTGGCCCGCACCGGCACGACGGCCGACAGGTCGGTGCCCAGCGCGGTGCTGGTGGCGCTCAACGACGAGGAGTCGCGTCCCGACGCCGACGAGGTCGCCGCGGCCCTGCGCTCGCGCGACATCGCCTGCGAGGTGGCGGCGAGCGCCGCGAAGTTCGGCAAGCAGATCCGCTACGCCGAGCGACGCGGCATCCCCTTCGTCTGGTTCGCCGGCGAGTCCGGCCACCAGGTCAAGGACATCCGCACGGGGGAGCAGGTGGACGCCGATCCGGCCACCTGGGCCCCGCCCTCCGACGACCTCCGACCGAAGGTCGTCTCCCGCACAGATCAGGAGCAGAAGCAGTGATCCGCACCCATGACGCCGGCGCCCTCCGCGCCGAGCACGTCGGCCAGACCGTCACCCTCGCCGGGTGGGTGGCGCGGCGGCGCGATCACGGCGGGGTCGCCTTCCTCGACCTGCGCGAGGCCAGCGGCGTCGTGCAGGTGGTCGTGCGCGACGAGGCCGTGGCCCACCAGCTGCGCAACGAGTACTGCATCAAGGTGACCGGTGAGGTCGGCCTGCGCCCCGAGGGCAACGCCAACGCCAACCTGCCCACCGGTGAGATCGAGGTCGTCACCACCGACCTCGAGGTGCTCAGCGCCGCCGCGCCGCTGCCGTTCCCCATCGACGAGCACGTCGAGGTGGGGGAGGAGGTGCGGCTCAAGCACCGCTACCTCGACCTGCGCCGCTCGGGGCCCGCGCACGCGCTGCGCCTGCGCAGCAAGGTCAACAAGGCCGCGCGCGACGTGCTGGACCGCCACGCCTTCGTCGAGGTCGAGACCCCGACCCTGACCCGCAGCACGCCCGAGGGCGCCCGCGACTTCCTGGTCCCGGCCCGCCTGCACCCCGGCAGCTGGTACGCCCTGCCGCAGAGCCCGCAGCTCTTCAAGCAGCTGCTGATGGTCGGCGGCATGGAGCGCTACTACCAGATCGCCCGCTGCTACCGCGACGAGGACTTCCGCGCCGACCGCCAGCCCGAGTTCACCCAGCTCGACATCGAGATGTCCTTCGTCGAGCAGGAGGACGTCATCGCGCTGATGGAGGACGTCCTCTCGGCGATGTGGGCGCTCATCGACGTCGAGATCCCGCGCCCGATCCCGCGGATGACCTACGCCGACGCGATGGCGCGCTACGGCTCCGACAAGCCCGACCTGCGCATGGGCCAGGAGCTGGTCGAATGCACCGACTACTTCGCCGAGACCCCGTTCCGGGTCTTCCAGGCCGAGTACGTCGGCGCCGTGGTCATGCCCGGCGGCGCCTCGCAGCCGCGCAAGCAGCTCGACGCCTGGCAGGAGTGGGCCAAGCAGCGCGGCGCACGCGGCCTAGCCTACGTGCTGGTCGGCGAGGACGGCACCCTCGGGGGTCCGGTCGCCAAGAACCTGACCGACGCCGAGAAGGACGGCCTGGCCGCCCACGTGGGCGCCCAGCCCGGCGACTGCGTCTTCTTCGCGGCCGGTGCCACCAAGTCGAGCCGGGCACTCCTCGGCGCGGCGCGCCTCGAGATCGGTCGTCGCTGCGACCTGATCGACGAGTCGGCCTTCGCCTTCACCTGGGTCGTCGACGCGCCGCTCTTCGAGCCGGCCAGCGAGGCGGTCGCCAGCGGCGACGTCGCCGTGGGCGCGGGTGCGTGGACCGCGGTCCACCACGCCTTCACCAGCCCGCAGCCGGAGTTCATGGACTCCCTCGAGTCCGACCCGGGCGCCGCGCTGGCCTACGCCTACGACATCGTCTGCAACGGCAGCGAGCTGGGCGGCGGGTCGATCCGTATCCACCGCGAGGACGTGCAGAAGCGTGTCTTCTCGGTGATGGGCATCGGCGAGGAGGAGGCGGCCGAGAAGTTCGGCTTCCTGCTCGACGCGTTCAAGTACGGCGCGCCCCCGCACGGCGGCATCGCGGTGGGCATGGACCGCATCGTCGCGATCCTCGCGGGCGCCGACTCGATCCGCGACGTCATCGCCTTCCCCAAGTCCGGCGGCGGCTTCGACCCGCTGACCGCCGCTCCCGCGCCGATCACCCCGGAGCAGCGCGCCGAGGCCGGGGTCGACGCCGAGCCCGAGCCCGAGGACACCGACGCGGACGAGAGCGACGGGGCAGCCCCGGCCTGAGCCCCTCGCGACCGGTCGTCGCCGACCCCCCTGTGCCCCGGGCGCAGGGGGGTCGTGGCGTCTCGGGGGTCGAGACCAGATCGTTACTCCCGAGTGACCGACGACGCGTCACGTGTCACATAGAGTCCCCTTCGGCGCGCAGGGAGCGCGCGCTGGGAGACCCCCGGCGAACCAACCAGATGGGGTGAGCATGTCGTCGGCACAGACCGCCGGACCCGAGACGCTGGGTCACATGAGCGACGAGCCCCAGGGCAAGGACCCGAGCACCAAGAAGGCGAAGTCGATCACCGGCAAGTCGCCGATGCGGATCGCGATGGGTCGCCTGATGCGCGACAAGATCGCTGTCGTCTGCCTGGCCACCGTGGTCTTCTTCGTGCTCATCGCGGTGTTCTCCGGAGCCCTGCAGCGGCTCTTCGGTGTCGACACCGACACGGTGCTGCCCAGCCAGTTCCTCGACCTCGACGGCGTCCCGCGTCCCGAGTACGGTCCGCCCTACGGCGCGTTCACGATGGAGCACCCGTTCGGCATCGCGCCGCGCACCGCGACCGACAACCTGGCCTTCTGGCTCGAGGGCGCTCGCAACTCCCTGCAGATCGCGACCCTGGCCACGATCGTGGCCACCATCGTGGGCATCACGCTGGGCCTGCTGGCCGGCTTCCTCGGCGGCGTCGTCGACAAGATCATCTCCTTCGCCACCGACTTCTTCCTGACGCTGCCGTTCCTGCTGGCCGCGCTGACCATCGCCCCCATCGTCAGCGAGCGCTTCCAGGACAACCCCAACTATGTGACCATCCAGGTCACCCAGCTGGTGCTGGTGCTGGCCTTCTTCGGCTGGATGGGCCTGGCCCGCCTGATCCGCGGCGAGGTGCTCTCGCTGCGCGAGCGCGAGTTCATCCAGGCCGCCCGCGTGCTGGGCATGCCCACCCACCGGGTGCTGCTGCGCGAGCTGATGCCCAACCTCGCCGCCCCCATCGTGGTCAGCACCTCGCTGATGCTGCCGGCCTTCGTCTCCGCCGAGGCGGGCCTGGCCTTCCTCGGCATCGGCATCACCTCCCGGCCCTCGTGGGGCCAGACGCTGACGCAGGCGACCAGCTTCTTCAACGACTACTCCCTCTACCTGTGGCAGCCGCTGCTCGGCATCGTGGCGCTCGTGCTGGCACTCAACCTCTTGGGCGACGCGGTTCGTGACGCGCTCGACCCGAAGACCCGTCGCTGACGGGGCTCGACGTGGTGCGAATCCTCCTCGCGCCACGACCAAGTAACAGGAAAGGCTGGACAATGAGACGGACCAAGCCGCTGGCGGTTGTCGCCGGCGCTGCGCTGTTGACCCTCGCCGCGTGTGGTGGCTCGGGCGACGGTGGCGAGACCAACGCGGGTGAGCGCGAGTTCGACAACGCCTCCGAGACCATCGACAAGGACCCCGAGGCCCAGGGCCCGGCCGAGGACATCGAGGGCGCCACCGCTGGTGGCACCATCACCGTCTTCCTGCCCGGCGACCCCGGCCCGGACGACCTCGACCCCACCAACGGCTGGTCGGTCACCGGCAACTCGATCCAGCAGGCGCTGACCAGCCGCTCGCTGACGCAGTACAAGCGTGACCCCGAGTCGAGCACCGGCGAGATGATCCTGGTCCCCGACCTGGCCGTCGACCTCGGTCAGCCCAACGAGGACTTCACCGAGTGGACCTTCGAGATCCGCGACGACGCCACCTGGGAGGACGGCTCCCCGATCACCGCGGAGGAGGTCGCCTGGGGCATCAACCGGTCGATGGACTCCGAGCAGTTCCCGTCGGGTCCGGGCACCGAGTACTCCCAGCAGTACTTCCTGGGTGCGGGCGAGTACGAGGGCCCCTACACCAGCAAGAACGCTGACTGGGAGGGTGTCGAGTTCGACAACGACGCCTCGACCGTCACCATCAAGATGGCCAAGACCTTCCCCGACATGGACTACTGGGGCGCCTTCATGGCGATGGGCCCGGCTCCGCTCGGCAAGGAGAGCCAGCCCCCGGCCTACGGCCAGAACATCAAGTCGAACGGCCCCTACAAGGTCGACTCGTTCCGCCCCGGCGACGAGCTGGTGCTGGTCAAGAACGACCAGTGGAACCCCGAGTCCGACCCGGCGCGCCACCAGTACGCCGACAAGTGGGTCTTCAAGTTCAACGCCGACGGCGACCAGACCGACCAGATCATGCTCAGCGACAACACCGAGTCGCAGACCGCGCTGTCCACGCAGCTCGGCTCGAGCAGCTACACCGACGGCTCCGACGTCCTCGGCGACCGCCTGGTGCAGCAGTCCTCGCAGTGCACCAGCTTCCTGTACCCCGACTACGAGTCGACGGACCTGAACTGGCGCAAGGCCGTGGCCTACGCCTACCCCTACGAGGACGCGTGGCAGGCCGGCGGTGAGGTGCCGGGCGTGACCCGCGTGCCCGCCAACTCGATCATGCCCCCGGGCATGTCCGGCAAGAGCGACTACTTCGTCGACGGTGAGCAGTTCACCTTCGACCCGGAGAAGGCCAAGGAGCTCCTGGCCGAGTCGGACACGCCGGCCGAGATCTCGATGATCTACTACGAGGCCGACCCGCTGTCCGTCGCGACGCAGAAGGTCATCACCGAGGGCTTCGAGCAGGCCGGCTTCACGGTCGACGCGAAGGGCACCCAGGAGTCGCCGTACTCCACCTGGACCAACCCGGACGACAAGCGCAACCAGAGCCTGAACCTGCGTGGCGTCAACTGGTGCTCGGACTGGCCCTCGGGCCTGACCATGGTCCCGCCGCTGACCCGCACCGGCGCGACCTACAACACCGGTTTCTTCTCCGAGCAGTCGGTGGACGACCGCATGGACGAGATCCCGACCCTGGACCTCGAGGAGCAGGCCGAGGCCTGGGGCCAGCTCGACGAGGACCTGTCGACCGAGTTCTTCCCGATCATCCCGACCGCGTTCCGCAACGACCTCTACGCGTTCGGTTCCAAGATCGGCAACCCGACCGGTGACGGCTCGATCGGTGCCCCGAACTACAAGGACCTCTTCGTGATGCAGTGATCGACCCCGTCGATCAGCACCACGTGAGCCCTTCGGTTCACCGCACCACCAGCTAGTGCACGACCAATAGCACGACAGTGGCGGGGACCCCCGAGACCCGGGGGTCCCCGTCGCCCCGCACGACCTCCCCACGGAAGAGAGATCCTCGATGTTCGCCTACGTCGTCAAACGGCTCCTGGCCGGTGTGCTGGTGCTGTTCCTGGTGTCGATGTCGATCTTCCTGCTCTTCTGGTACGGGCCCAACGAGCCCGCCCGGGTCATGTGCGACACCAAGACCTCCAACCGCTGCAACGCCGAGCGCCTCGACCGCTTCACCGAGGAGCTGGGCTACAACAACGCCTGGTACGCCGAGTACGGCGACTACGTCAAGGGCGTCTTCGTCGGGCGCGACATCACCGTCGCCGCCCAGACCACCCGCTGCGACGCGCCCTGCTTCGGGCTCTCCTACAAGAACGGCAAACCCGTCTGGGAGGACATGAAGGACCGCCTGCCGGCGACCTTCTCCGTGGCCATCGGCGGTGCGACCCTCTACCTCCTGCTCGGAGTGCCACTAGGGGTGGCGGCCGCGCGAAGACGCGGCACCGTGCAGGACAAGGCGCTGGTCTCCAGCTTCCTGTTCCTCAGCTCGGTGCCGTACTACCTCTTCGCCCTGCTGACCTGGCTGTTCTTCTCCCTCAAGTGGGAGGTGCCGATCATCGGCAACACCGGCTACGTGCCGTTCACCGACTCACCAACGGGGTGGTTCGGCGGGCTGGCGCTGGCCTGGATCTGCCTGGGCATCTTCGGCTGCACCCAGTACACCCGCTACGCCCGCGGGGCGATGGTCGAGGCGCTGAGCGAGGACTACATCCGCACCGCCAAGGCCAAGGGGCTGCCCACCCGCACCGTGGTCTACAAGCACGGCCTGCGCGCCGCGCTGGTGCCGATCGTGACGATCTTCGGCATCGACTTCGGCACCCTGCTGGCCGGTACGATCTTCACCGAGCGCATCTTCGACATCGAGGGCATCGGCCTGTGGAGCCTGCGTGCTGTGATTCAGCGCGACCTGCCGATCGTCTCGGCCACCGCGCTCTTCAGCGCCGTCGTGCTGATCCTGGCCAACCTGATCGTCGACCTCGTCTACTCCGTCCTCGACCCGAGAGTGAGGCTCTCGTGAGCGCCACCCAACCGTTCCTCGTGGTGGAGGACCTCACGGTCCGCTTCCCGACCGAGGACGGCATGGTCACGGCCGTGCAGGACCTCAGCTACTCCGTGGAGCAGGGCAAGACCCTCGGCATCGTGGGGGAGTCGGGCTCCGGCAAGTCGGTCTCCTCCATGGCCGTCCTGGGCCTGCACGACGCGCGCACCGCCCGCATCACCGGCTCGATCCGCGTCGACGGCCAGGAGGTCGTGGGCCTCAACGAGGCGGGGCTGCGCAAGCTGCGCGGGCGCCAGATCGCGATGATCTTCCAGGACGCCCTGGCCGCGCTGCACCCCTTCTACAAGATCGGCGGCCAGCTCGCCGAGGCCTACCTGGTCCACCACCCCAAGGCCACCAAGCGCGAGGCCCGCCGCAAGGCCGTGGAGATGCTCGACCGCGTCGGCATCCCGCAGCCCGACCGCCGCGTCGACGACTTCCCGCACCAGTTCTCCGGCGGCATGCGCCAGCGCGCGATGATCGCGATGGGGCTGATCAACGACCCGTCGCTGCTGATCGCCGACGAGCCGACCACCGCGCTCGACGTGACGGTGCAGGCGCAGATCCTCGACCTGCTCCAGGACCTGCAGAGCGAGTTCAACTCCGCGGTCATCATCATCACCCACGACCTCGGCGTGATCGCCGAGATGGCCGACGACGTGCTGGTCATGTACGCCGGTCGCGGCGTGGAGTACGGCCCGGGCAAGGAGATCCTGACCCGGCCGCAGATGCCCTACACCTGGGGCCTGCTCTCCTCGGTGCCCGACGTCACGGGTGACACCGACTCCAAGCTGATCCCGATCCCCGGCAACCCGCCGAGCCTGCTCAACCCGCCGACCGGGTGCGCCTTCCACCCCCGCTGCGTGCACTCCGACAAGGTCGAGGGCGACCTGTGCGCCACCACGATGCCCGCCTTCGAGCAGGGCAACAGCGGCGTCGGACACCTCAAGCGCTGCCACCTGCGCGACCCCGAGGTGATCTTCGAGCGCGAGGTCCTGCCCGTCATCGCCCCTGAGCTGCTCGAGGAGAAGTGATGTCGAACATCAACCTGGACACCGACCCGGAGCGCAACCCGGACAACCCGGAGTCCCAGCACGCCCCCGAGCTGGCCAAGCCCGACGACGTCTCGCACCTGAGCTTCGCCGAGATCGCCGCCCAGGGCCACGGCGCCACCCGCCTCGACCCGAACGCGCCGGCCGTGCTCTCGGTCGACGACCTGAAAATGTACTTCCCGGTGAAGTCCTCGGGCGTCGTGCGTCGCACCATCGGCCACGTCCAGGCCGTCGACGGGATCAGCTTCGAGGTGCCCAAGGGCGGCTCGCTGGGCCTGGTGGGGGAGTCGGGCTGCGGCAAGTCGACCACCGGCCGACTCATCACCCGCCTCTACGAGCCGACCGGCGGCTCGATGCACTTCGGCGAGGACCGGGTCGACCTGGCGAAGCTGTCGAACCGCGCCATGAAGCCGCTGCGCCGCGACGTGCAGATGATCTTCCAGGACCCCTACACCTCGCTGAACCCGCGCCACACCGTCGGGTCGATCGTCGGGGCGCCGCTGTCGGTGCACAAGGTGGTGCCGCAGAACAAGATCAAGGACCGCGTCAAGGAGCTCCTCGAGGTCGTGGGCCTCAACCCGGAGCACTACAACCGCTACCCCAACGAGTTCTCCGGCGGGCAGCGCCAGCGCATCGGCATCGCCCGCGCGCTCACGCTGAACCCCAAGCTGCTGGTGGCCGACGAGCCGGTCTCCGCGCTCGACGTCTCGATCCAGGCCCAGGTGATCAACCTGCTCCAGGAGCTGCAGGCCGAGATGGGCATCGCGTTCCTGTTCATCGCCCACGACCTGGCGATCGTGCGGCACTTCTGCCCCGAGGTCGCGGTGATGTACCTGGGCAAGATCGTCGAGATCGCCGACCGCGAGACGATCTACGGCTCCGCGCACCACCCGTACACGCAGGCGCTGCTCTCGGCGGTGCCGGACGTGAAGCAGGCGGCCGTCGGGGGCCGCCGCGAGCGGATCCGGCTCGAGGGCGACGTGCCCAGCCCGATCAACCCGCCGTCGGGCTGCCGCTTCCGCACCCGCTGCCACCTGGCGCAGGACATCTGCGCCAAGGTGGAGCCGCCGCTGCTGCAGATCGGTCCGCGCCACAAGGTGGCCTGCCACTTCGCCGGCGAGCTGGGCGACGCGCCGCGCACCCCGGTCACCTCCGGGCTGCTGGGCGTCGACGCCCAGGGCAGCCCGGATCCCGGGGTCACGCCCGAGGACCTGGCCACCGGTCCCGGCTACGAGAAGCGCTGGTTCGACGTGAAGTCGAGGCAGATGGTCTCGGCCTGAGCGCCGGCTCCTAGGCTGTCGGGGTGGACGCACTGTTCGACGCCCCGACGCCCGGGTCCGGCAGGACCGGCGGGGGCTCCCTGGCCGCCAGCTCGCACGCCTCGGCGCCGCTGGCGGTGCGGATGCGCCCGCGCACCCTCGAGGAGCTGGTGGGCCAGTCGCAGCTGCGCGAGCCGGGTTCGCCGCTGCACCAGCTGATCGAGGACCAGCGCTCGCTGTCGCTGCTGCTGTGGGGGCCGCCGGGCACCGGCAAGACCACGATCGCCTCGATCCTGAGCCAGCAGACGGACCGCCGCTTCGTCGAGGTCTCGGCGGTCTCGGCGGGCGTCAAGGAGGTCCGGGCTGCCATCGACAGCGCGCGGGCTGAGCTGGTCGCGACGGGCAACGAGACCGTGCTCTTCGTCGACGAGGTGCACCGCTTCAGCAAGGCCCAGCAGGACGCGCTGCTGC
This sequence comes from Nocardioides sp. 31GB23, assembly GCF_040012395.1. Lineage (NCBI taxonomy): Bacteria > Bacillati > Actinomycetota > Actinomycetes > Propionibacteriales > Nocardioidaceae > Nocardioides > Nocardioides sp. 31GB23. The sequence continues at coordinate 12,613 of NZ_JBDYKJ010000045.1, forward strand.
CCGGCGTCGAGAACCGGTGGGTCACGCTGGTGGCCGCCACCACCGAGAACCCGTTCTTCTCGGTCATCTCCCCGCTGCTGTCGCGCAGCCTGCTGCTGCGCCTGGAGTCGCTGAGCGACGACGACGTGCGCGCGGTCATCGACCAGGCGCTGGTCGACGAGCGCGGGCTCGCGGGGGAGTACACCCTGGACGAGGACGCCGCCGAGCACCTGGTGCGCCTGGCCGGCGGCGACGCCCGGCGCAGCCTGACCTACCTCGAGGCCGCGGCCGGCGCGGCACGGGCCCGCGGTGCCACCGCGATCGACCTGCCCACCGCGGAGACGGCCGTCGACCAGGCAGCGGTGCGCTACGACCGCCAGGGCGACCAGCACTACGACGTCACCAGCGCCTTCATCAAGTCGGTGCGCGGCTCCGACGCCGACGCCGCCATGCACTACCTGACCCGGATGATGGAGGCCGGCGAGGACCCGCGCTTCATCGCGCGCCGCCTGGTGGTCCTGGCCAGCGAGGACATCGGGCTGGCTGACCCGTCGGCGCTGACCACGGCGGTGGCCGCCGCCCAGGCCGTCCAGCTGATCGGGATGCCCGAGGCGAAGTTCAACCTGGCCCACGCCACCATCGCGCTGGCCGTGGCGCCCAAGTCCAACGCCGTCACGACCGCGCTGGCCGAGGCGTCCGGCGACGTGCGTGCGGGCAAGGTCGGGCCGGTGCCGGCCCACCTGCGCGACGCCCACTACGCGGGCGCCAAGGACCTGGGCCACGGCCGCAGCTACACCTACAGCCACGACGAGCCCTACGGGGTGGCCGAGCAGCAGTACGCCCCCGACGTGGTCGCCGACGCGACGTACTACCGGCCCAAGGAGATCGGTGCCGAGGCGGCGATCAAGGAGCGGTGGGAGCGAGTTCGTCGCATCATCCGCGGACGGTAGGGTCGGGCACCATGACCGAGCAGTGGAGCGTGCCCGTGTGGGCACTCGTCGCGACCACCGTCGCCGTGCTCCTGCTCGGGCTGCTCGCTGCCGCCGCGCTGGTGGCCGTGGGGCGGGCCCGACGCAGGGCCGCGGCCGATCTCGACGCGGTACGCCGCAGCGCCGAGGAGCTGGTGGCGCGGGTCGAGGACGTCGAGCACCGGCTGGCCCGTCAGCAGCGGCGCGAGTCGCTCGACGCCCACGAGTACGTCATCACGCACGTGGGCGAGGAGCCCGGGGCACCCAGCGCCGCGCAGGACGGGCAGGACGGGCAGGACGCGCCGACCGTGCCGGCCCCGCTCTTCGCCGACCTGGTGCTGCGCGAGAGCGCCGTGCAGGCCGCGTCGCTGGCGCACGGGCTGCGTCGCGCCCTGGCGCCGGAGACCCGCCACCGCATCCGCTTCGAGATGCGTCGCGAGGTCAAGCGGGCGCGCAAGCAGCGCCGCGCCGACCTGCGCGCCGCGCGTCGCGAGTGGCAGGCCCGGGGCCGCGCCGACCAGGCGGAGCCCGCCGCATGAGCCGCGGGCTCTGGTTCGTGGCCGGAGCCGGCGCCGGGGTCTACGCGATGGTGCGTGGTCGCCGCGCGGCCGAGGCGCTCACCGCCGACGGTCTGCGCGACCGGGTCGGCGCCCTGGCCCTCGGTGCCCGCCTCTTCCGCGACGAGGTCGCCCAGGGCCGGGCCGAGGTCCAGGACGAGCTGCGCGAGCGGCTCGCCGCCGCCGGCCCCCGACAGATCCAGGCGGCCCCCACCGACCACCCCGACACACCCCCACCGACAGCAGGACAGGAAGGCAGCAGCTGATGGAGACCGCGGAGATCCGGCGCAGGTTCGTGGCGCACTTCGAGCGTCACGGGCACACGGTCGTGCCGTCGGCCTCGCTGCTGCTCGACGACCCCAACCTGCTGTTCGTCAACGCCGGCATGGTGCCCTTCAAGCCCTACTTCCTGGGCCAGGAGACCCCCAAGTGGGACCGGGCCACCAGCGTGCAGAAGTGCGTGCGCACCCTCGACATCGAGGAGGTCGGCAAGACCACGCGCCACGGCACCTTCTTCCAGATGTGCGGCAACTTCTCCTTCGGCGACTACTTCAAGGAGGGGGCGATCCGCTTCGCCTGGAGCCTGGTCACCGGCTCCGTCGACGACGGCGGCTTCGGCTTCGACCCCGAGAAGATCTGGGTCACGGTGCTGCCCAGCGACGACGAGGCCAAGCAGCTGTGGCACGAGGTCGCGGGCCTGCCCTTCGAGCGCATCCAGGAGCGCGGCCTCGAGGACAACTACTGGAACATGGGCGTGCCGGGCCCCGGCGGTCCCTGCTCGGAGATCTACGTCGACCGCGGGCCGGCCTACGGCCCCGACGGCGGCCCGAACGCCGACGAGGACCGGTTCCTGGAGATCTGGAACCTCGTGTTCATGCAGGAGTCGCTGAGCCAGGTGCGCTCGAAGGCCGACTTCGACGTCGAGGGCCCGCTGCCGGCCAAGAACATCGACACCGGCATGGGCCTGGAGCGGGTGGCCTACCTGCTGCAGGGCAAGGAGAACCTCTACGAGATCGACGAGGTCTTCCCGGTCATCGAGCGCGCGGCCGAGCTGAGCGGCAGGAAGTACGGCGCCGACCCGGCTGACGACGTGCGCTTCCGCGTCGTGGCCGACCACGTGCGCAGCGCGCTGATGCTGATCAGCGACGGCGTCACCCCCGGCAACGAGGCCCGCGGCTACGTGCTGCGTCGCCTGCTGCGCCGGGCCATCCGCTCCATGCGCCTGCTCGGGTGCGACGGCCCGGCGCTGCGCGAGCTGCTGCCGGTCAGCCGCGACCGGATGAAGCTGTCCTACCCCGAGGTCGAGACCGGCTTCGACCGGATCAGCCGGGTCGCCTACGCCGAGGAGGACGCGTTCGCCAAGACGCTGCTCGCCGGCACCCAGCTCTTCGACCGCGCCGCCGACGAGGTCCGCAGCACCGGCCGGGCCCAGCTCTCCGGCGCCCAGGCGTTCACCCTGCACGACACCTACGGCTTCCCGATCGACCTGACCCTCGAGATGGCCTCGGAGGCCGGTCTCGGCGTCGACGAGCAGGGCTTCCGCGGGCTGATGGCCGAGCAGCGCGAGCGCGCCAAGGCCGACGCCAAGGCGAAGAAGGGCCAGCACGCCGACACCGGGGTCTACCGCGGCATCCTCGACGCCCACGGCCCGACCGACTGGCTGGCCTACGAGACGCTGCAGACCGAGTCGCGGGTGCTCGCGGTCCTCTCGGGCGGTGCCGGCGTGCCCGCGCTGGGCGCCGGCGAGGTCGGCGAGGTCGTGCTCGACCGCACCCCGTTCTACGCCGAGTCCGGCGGCCAGGCCGCCGACGCGGGCGTCCTGGTCGGTGACGGCACCCGGCTCGAGGTGCTCGACGTGCAGCGCCCGGTGCGGGGGCTGGTGGTCCACCAGGTGCGCGTGCTCGAGGGCGAGCTCGTGCAGGACGCCCTCCTCGCCGCCCAGGTCGACCCCGAGTGGCGCACCGGCGCGCGCCAGGCCCACTCGGGCACCCACGTGGTGCACGCCGCGCTGCGCGAGGTGCTCGGCCCCTCGGCCCTGCAGTCGGGCTCCTACAACCGTCCCGGCTACCTGCGCCTCGACTTCGGCTGGACCAGCTCGCTGAGCCCCGAGCAGGTGCGCGACATCGAGCAGGTCTCCAACCAGGCGCTGCGCGCCGACCTGCCCGTCGGGTGGCAGTACATGACGCTCGAGCAGGCCAAGGAGTGGGGCGCGATCGCGCTCTTCGGCGAGACCTACGACGACACCCAGGTGCGCGTCGTCGAGATCGGCGGCCCGTGGTCGCGCGAGCTGTGCGGCGGCACCCACGTCGAGCACTCCTCCCAGATCGGCACCGTGGTGGTGACCGGCGAGTCGTCGGTGGGCTCGGGCAACCGGCGCATCGAGGCGTTCACCGGCGTCGAGGGCTTCGCCTACCTGGCCCGCGAGCGCGACGTGGTCGCCCAGCTCACCGGCCTGCTCAAGACGCAGCCCGACGACCTCGTCCCGCGGGTCTCCGACCTCGTCGAACGGCTGCGCTCGGCCGAGAAGGAGGTCGAGAAGGCCCGCCTGTCCCAGCTGCTCTCCGGCGGCGCGGCCCTGGCCGCCGGCGCGAGCGACGTCCAGGGCGTCGCGGTCGTGTCCCACCGGGTCGACGGCGCGGGCGGCGGCGACGTGCGCACCCTGGCCACCGACGTGCGCGGCCGGTTGCCGCAGGACCGACCCGGTGTGGTGGTCGTGCTCGGCGTCCTCGACGCCAAGGTGTCGGTGGTCGCGGCCACCAACGACGCGGCGCGTGCCCGCGGGCTCAGCGCCAACGACCTGGTGCGCGCGGTCGGTCCGTTCGTCGGCGGCAAGGGCGGCGGCAAGGCCGACGTGGCCCAGGGCGGCGGCACCGACACCACCCGCCTCGACGAGGCGCTCGCCGCGGTCGAGGCCGAGGTCGCGCGCGCGGCCGGGGCCTGAGCCGGGTGCGCCACGGCACCCGCCTGGGCATCGACCCGGGCGACGCCCGGATCGGGGTGGCCCGCAGCGACCCCACGGGGTTCCTGGCCACGCCGGTCGAGACGGTGCGCCGCGGTGGTGGCGACCTGCGACGCCTGGGCGCCATCCTCAAGGAGGTCTCGGAGGACTCCGAGGTCGTCGAGGTGGTCGTCGGGCTGCCCCGCTCGCTGAAGGGCGGCGAGGGTCCGGCGGCGGTGAAGGTCCGTGAGTTCGCGGTCGCGCTGGCGCGCCGGGTCGCCCCGGTGCCGGTGCGGCTGGTCGACGAGCGCCTCACCACCGTCTCGGCGGAGGCTATGCTGCGCGACCGAGGACGCAAGGGCAGCAACCGGCGTGCGGTGGTGGACCAGGCAGCGGCCGTGTTCATCCTCCAGCACGCACTGGACACCGAACGCGCCACGGGCACCGCTCCGGGCGAGATCGTCGAGGAGCAGGCATGAGCGAGCACCAGCCCGACGGGGAGACGGTCGACGCAGCCACGGTGCTGCCCGCCGAGCCCGAGTACGTCGCGGGCGGCTCCCGGCGCCGCAAACGCAGCCGGCTCCCCGGCTGCCTGGCGGTGCTCGTCGCGCTCGCGCTCATCGGCGGCGGGCTGTGGTTCGCCGGCAGCAAGGTCACCGACTTCGTCTCCGACCGCTTCTCCTCCGCGCCCGACTACGACGGTCCCGGGCGCGGGCGGGTGCTCTTCGAGGTCAGCAGCGGCGACAGCGCCGCCGCGATCTGCCGCGGCCTCAAGGACGAGGACGTCGTGGCCTCGGTCGACTCCTGCATCTCCGCCGCCCAGGCCGACAGCGAGTCGGCCGGCATCCAGGTCGGCTTCTACGAGCTGCAGAAGGAGATGGCCTCGGCCGACGCGATCGACGTGCTGGTCGACCCCGCCAACCTGCTGACCAGCTCGGTCACGGTCCCGGAGGGCCTCAACGTCGACCAGGTGGTCGACGTGCTGGCCGAGGGCACCGACTTCGGTGCCGGCCGGTTCCGCAACGTGCTCGAGCAGCCCCAGAAGATCGGGTTGCCCGACTACGCCGACGGCAACCCCGAGGGCTACCTGTTCCCCTCCACCTACGCCTTCGGCCCGAAGGACAAGCCCAAGGACATGCTCGGCGCGATGGTCGACCGCTGGGAGCAGGCCGCCGAGGAGGCCGACCTCGAGGGCGCCGCCGAGGAGCTCGGCTACACCCCCCACGAGCTGATGACCGTGGCCAGCCTGGTCGAGGCCGAGGGCCGCGGCGACGACATGCCCAAGGTCGCCCGGGTGATCTACAACCGGCTGGAGAACCCCGAGAACGGGGTCACCAACGGGCTGCTGCAGATCGACGCGGCCGTCAACTACGCGCTCGACAAGTCGCCCATCGCCCGGCTCACGCTCGACGAGATCGACTCCGTGGCCGACTCGCCGTACAACACCTACACCCAGCAGGGGTTGCCGCCCGGCCCGATCGAGGCGCCCGGCGACGCGGCCATCGCGGCGGCCGCCGCCCCGGCCGACGGGCCCTGGCTGTTCTACGTGACGGTCAACCTCGAGACCGGCGAGACGAAGTTCACCGAGTCCTACGACGAGTTCCTCGGCTTCCGCCGCGAGCTCGACGAGTACTGCGACACCCAGTCGGACCGCTGCTGAGCACGACGGTGGCTCCTGTGCGCTGCGCCGTGCTCGGCGACCCCGTCGACCACTCCCTGTCGCCGGTGCTGCACCGCGCGGCGTACGACGCACTGGGGCTGGAGGGCTGGACCTACGAGGCGGTGCGGGTGCCGGGCGGGACCCTCGCCGACTTCCTGCACGGCCTCGACCCCTCGTGGCGCGGGCTGTCGCTGACCATGCCGCTCAAGCGCGAGCTGCTCGACCTCGCCGGCGCGGTCACCGACCGGGCCCGCCTGGTGGGAGCCGCCAACACGCTCGTGCTCGGCGACGACGTCGTCGCCGGAGGGCTGGCGGACAACACCGACCTCCCCGGTGCGGCCGCCGCGGTGCGCGAGCGCTGGGCCGGGGCCGTCGACGACGTGGTGGTGCTCGGCGGCGGGGCCACCGCCGCGTCGACCGCCCTGGCGCTGGTCGAGGAGGGCGCCACCCGGGTGCGGGTGCTGGCCCGCTCGCCGCAGCGCGCGGCGCAGACCGTCGACGCGGTCCGCGCGCACCCCTCGGCACCCCGGGTCGAGGCGCTGGCGCTGCCCACGCAGCCGGTGCGCGCCGACGTGGTGGTCTCCACCGTGCCCGCGAGCGCGCAGGGGCCCGACCTGCTCGCGCTGCTCGAGGCGCCGGTGTTCTTCGAGGTGCTCTACGACCCCTGGCCCACCCCGCTGGCCAGCGCTGCCGGCGGGCGCGGGGCCGTGCTCGTCGGGGGCCTCGACCTGCTCGTCCACCAGGCCGCGCTGCAGGTCGGGCTCTTCCTCGGCGCCGCCCCCTCCGTCGACCGCAGCGCCCTGCTCGCGGTGATGCGCGAGGCCGGCGAGCGCGCGCTCCGCGCCCGAGCGCGGGGCTGAGGTGGAGCCGCTGGTCGCCCTGGCGGCGGTCGCGCTCGCGGCCGCCGGAGGCGCCCTGGGGCCGGCCGTCCTGCGCCGGCTGCCCGACCCGCCGCCCGGCGACCACCCGGCCGACGAGCCCGACCCACCGTCGTACGCCGACGTCGCGGCCACCCGGTCCCTCGGGCTGCCCCTCGCGGCCGGGCTCGCCGTCGTGTCGGGCGCGGTGGTCGCCCTGGTCGCGGCACTGCTGGGCACCGGGTGGCTGCTGGCCTACGTCACCGTGGCCGCCCCGGTGTGCGCGCTGCTGGCCCACGTCGACGCCCGCACCCGGCTGCTGCCCAAGCGGGTCGTGCTGCCGGCGACGGGTGCCCTGGTGCTGCTGGCGCTGGGGGAGTGGGCGGTGACCGGTGAGCACACCGACGTGCTGCGCGCGGGCGTCGCGATGCTGGCGCTGCGCTCCTTCTTCTGGGTGCTGTGGTTCGTGCACTCGGCCGGCATGGGCTTCGGCGACGTGCGCCTGGCCGCGCTCGTCGGTCTCGTGCTCGGCCGCGCCGGCGTGGCCGAGACGCTGGTCGGCGCCTACGCGGGCTTCCTGGTGCTGGCCCTGCCGGCGCTGGTGGTGGCGGTGGTGCGGCGTGACCGGTCGAGGCTGCGCCAGGCCACGCCGTTCGGCCCGGCGATGATCGTGGGCGCCCTGCTTGGACTGCTGGGAGGACCCCTCCTGCTGGCGTGAAAGACTGGGCCACATGCTGCGTTGGCTCACCGCGGGCGAGTCCCACGGCCCCTCTCTTGTCGCGATCCTGGAGGGGCTCCCCGCCCATGTCCAGGTCACCTCCGACGACGTCGCCGAGTCGCTGGCCCGGCGCCGCCTCGGCTACGGCCGCGGGGCCCGGATGAAGTTCGAGCAGGACGAGGTCACCTTCACCGGCGGCGTGCGCCACGGGCGCACCCAGGGCGGGCCGGTCGCGATCATGGTCGGCAACACCGAGTGGCCCAAGTGGGAGAAGGTGATGTCGGCCGACCCGGTCGACCAGGCCGAGCTCGACGCGCTGGCGCGCAACGCCGCGCTGACCCGGCCCCGCCCGGGCCACGCCGACCTGGCCGGCATGCAGAAGTACGACTTCGACGAGGCCCGCCCGGTGCTCGAGCGGGCCTCGGCGCGCGAGACCGCGGCCCGCGTGGCCCTGGGCCGCGTGGCCACCAACTTCCTCGAGCAGGCCTGCGGCGCCGGCGTGGTCTCCCACGTCGTCGAGCTGGGCGGCGTGCGCGCCCCCGACGGCTCCTGGCCCGTCGACGCCTCGGCCGCCACCGTCGCCGCGCTCGACGACGACCCCGTGCGCTGCCTCGACCCCGGCACCTCCCAGGCGATGGTCGAGCGCATCGACGCCGCCCACAAGGACGGCGACACCCTCGGCGGCGTCGTCGAGGTCGTGGTGCACGGGCTGCCGCCCGGCCTGGGCTCGCACGTGCACTGGGACCGTCGCCTCGACTCGCGGCTCGCGGGCGCCCTGATGGGCATCCAGGCGATCAAGGGCGTCGAGGTCGGCGACGGGTTCGCGCTGGCCGCGACCCCCGGGTCGCTGGCCCACGACGAGATCGTGCCCGGCCCCGACGGCATCCGGCGCACCAGCGGGCGCGCCGGCGGCACCGAGGGCGGGATGACCACCGGCGAGGCGCTGCGCGTGCGCGCGGCCATGAAGCCGATCGCGACCGTGCCCCGCGCCCTGCGCACCATCGACGTCGCCACCGGCGAGGAGGCCGTGGCCCACCACCAGCGCTCCGACGTCTGCGCGGTGCCGGCCGCCGGCATCGTCGCCGAGGCGATGGTGGCCCTGGTCGTGGCCGACGCGCTGCTGGAGAAGTTCGGCGGCGACTCCGTGGGCGAGACCCGGCGCAACGTCGAGGGCTACCTGCAGGCGCTGAGGTACCGGTGAGCGCTCCCCGCGTGGTCCTCGTGGGCCCGATGGGCGCCGGCAAGACCACCGTGGCCGGGCTGCTGGCCCAGCGCTGGGGCGTGGCCGTGCGCGACACCGACCACGACGTCGAGGCGAGCGCCGGCCGCGAGATCTCCGAGATCTTCGTCGACGACGGCGAGGCGGCCTTCCGCGAGCTCGAGCGCAAGGCCGTCGCCACCGCGCTGGTCGAGCACGACGGCGTGCTGGCTCTCGGTGGGGGAGCGGTGCTCGACCCCGCCACCCGCGAGCAGCTCGCCGGCCAGACCGTGGTCTTCCTGCGCGTCGGCCTCAGCGACGCCGTCAAGCGCGTCGGCCTGGGCGTGGGCCGGCCGCTGCTGCTCGGCAACGTGCGGGCCCGCATCAAGGCCCTGCTCGACGAGCGCACCCCCGTCTACGAGGCCGTCGCCACGCACACCGTGACCACCGACGCCCGCAGCCCCGAGGAGGTCGCCGACGAGGTCGTCGCGCTGCTCGAGGGAGCGGCCCGGTGAGCAGCCCCGCCGCCCCGCCCACCACGCTGCACGTCGGCGGCGCGTCGCCGTACGACGTGGTGGTCGGGCACGGCGTCGCCGACCGGCTCGTCGGGCTGCTCGGCGAGCAGCCCCGCCAAGTCGCGGTGGTGCTGCCCGAGACCCTGCGCGCGCTCGCGGCCCCGGCGCTCGAGGCGCTGCGCGGCGCCTACCGCGTCACCGAGCTCGTGGTGCCCGACGGCGAGGCCGCCAAGACCGCGGCGAGCGCCGCCGGGTGCTGGGAGCAGCTCGGGGCAGCCGGCTTCACCCGCTCCGACGCCGTGGTGACCCTCGGCGGCGGCGCCACCACCGACCTGGGCGGCTTCGTGGCCGCCACCTGGCTGCGCGGGGTCCGCGTCGTGCACGTGCCGACCACGCTGCTGGCGATGGTCGACGCGGCGGTGGGCGGCAAGACCGGTGTCAACACCGCGGCCGGCAAGAACCTCGTCGGCTCCTTCCACGAGCCCGCCGGGGTGCTCTGCGACCTGTCCCTGCTCGCGACCCTGCCGCGCGCCGACCTGGTGGCCGGTCTCGGCGAGGTCGTCAAGTGCGGCTTCATCGCCGACCCGCGCATCCTCGAGCTCGTCGAGGGCGCCGACCCCGAGGAGCTGGTGGCCGACTCCCCGGTGCTGCGCGAGCTCGTCGAGCGCTCGGTGCGGGTCAAGGTCGACGTCGTGGTCGCCGACCTGCGCGAGACCGGCGGCGCCGGCGGGCACCCCGGTCGCGAGGCCCTCAACTACGGCCACACGATGGGCCACGCGATCGAGCGGGCCGAGGGCTACACGATGCGCCACGGCGAGGCCGTGGCCATCGGCTGCGTCTTCGTGGCCGAGCTGGCCCGCCGCGCCGGTCGCCTCGACGACGCCACCGCCGACCGGCACCGCAGCGCCTTCGCCCGGGTCGGGCTGCCCGTCTCCTACGCCGGTGCCGACTACGACACGCTGCGCGCCGCGATGGCGGTCGACAAGAAGTCGCGCGGTGACCAGCTGCGCTTCGTGGTGCTCGAGGAGGTCGGGCGCCCCGTCGTGCTCGCCGGGCCCGACGAGGAGCACCTGCGCGGCGCCTACGAGACGATGGCGGGAGCGCGCCCGTGAAGGTCCTGGTGCTCAACGGGCCCAACCTCGGGCGGCTGGGCCGCCGCCAGCCCGAGATCTACGGCACCACCACCCACGCCGAGCTCGTCGAGCGCTGCGTGGCCTGGGGAGCCGAGCGGGGGATGCAGGTCGAGGTGCGCCAGACCAACCACGAGGGCGTGATGGTCGACTGGCTCAACACCGCCGCCGACGACGAGACGCCCGTCGTGCTCAACGCCGCCGCCTGGACCCACTACTCGTACGCCGTCCACGACGCCTGCGCGCAGCTGGTGGCGCCGCTCGTCGAGGTGCACCTCTCCGACCCGCGCACCCGCCCCGAGGAGTTCCGGCACCACTCCGTGGTGACGGCCCACGCCGTCGAGGTCGTCGCCGGCCACGGGGTGGAGGGCTACCGGATGGCCCTCGACGTGCTCGCGACCCGCGCAGCCACGTAGACTCGCGCGCTGTTGTCCCGCCCCTCCTACGACCCTCGACGAAAAGGCTGACGTACGCGCATGGCATCGACCAACGACCTGAAGAACGGCATGGTTCTCTCCATCGACAACGGGCTGTGGTCCGTCGTGGAGTTCCAGCACGTCAAGCCGGGCAAGGGCCCCGCCTTCGTGCGGACCAAGCTGAAGAACGTCGAGTCCAACAAGACCGTCGACAAGACCTTCAACGCCGGCACCAAGGTCGAGACCGCCACGGTCGACCGCCGCACCATGCAGTACCTCTACAACGACGGCACGTCCTACGTGTTCATGGACATCAGCACCTACGACCAGCTCGAGATCGCGCCGGAGATCGTCGGCGACGCCGCGAACTTCCTGCTCGAGAACAACGAGGCGATCGTGGCCACCCACGAGGGCCGGGTGCTCTTCATCGAGCTCCCGCCCTCGGTGGAGCTCGAGATCACCTTCACCGAGCCCGGCCTGGCCGGCGACTCGGCGACCGGTCGCACCAAGCCGGCCACCCTCGAGACCGGGCACGAGATCCAGGTCCCGCTCTTCATCAACCAGAACGAGAAGGTCAAGGTCGACACCCGCGACTCCTCGTACCTGGGCCGCGTCAAGTCGTGACCGCCTGATGTCGGCACGCACCAAGGCCCGCAAGCGCGCCCTCGACGTGCTCTTCTCCTGCGAGCTGCGCGACGAGACCCCGCTCGAGGCGCTCGAACGCGTCCTCGCCGAGGGCGAGCGCCCCACCACCGAGTACACCGTCACCCTGGTGCGCGGCGTCGCCGAGCACCAGTCGCAGATCGACGAGCTGCTGTCGTCGTACTCCGAGGGCTGGACCCTCTCGAGGATGCCCGCGGTCGACCGCAACGTGCTGCGCCTGGGCGTCTTCGAGCTGCTGCACGTCGACGACGTCCCCGACGGCGTCGCGGTCTCGGAGGCGATGGCGCTGGTGCGCGAGCTGTCGACCGACGAGTCGCCGCAGTTCGTCAACGGGGTGCTCGGCACCATCCAGCGCAACAAGACGAGCATCCTCGGCGGCTGAGGTCTTCATCCCTCCGGGCGGGTGACCTGGGTGTCGTCGGGAGCGGGCATGCTGTCCGGATGAGCGAACCGACACCCGACAGCACCCAGGTCGACCTCGTGGTCGTCGGGCTCGGCCCCGGGGCCGAGCCCCTGGCCACCGGCGCCGCCGAGGCGGGCCTGCGCGTCGTCGCGGTCGACAAGCACCTGGTCGGCGGCGAGTGCCCCTACTACGGCTGCGTGCCGTCGAAGATGATGCTGCGCGCGGCCGACAGCCTGGCCGAGGCCCGGCGCGTCTCCGAGCTCGCCGGCGAGGTGCAGGTGGTCCCCTCGTGGGCCCCGCTGGCCGAGCGGATCTCCGCCGAGGCCACCAGCGGCTGGGACGACCAGGTCGCCGTCGAGCGGCTCGAGGCCGCCGGGGTCGCCTTCCACCACGGCGTCGGGCGTCTCGACGGCCCGGGCCGGGTGGTCGTCGAGCTGCCCGACGGCTCGACCCGGGCCTACGAGGCCGCGCGCGGCGTGGTGCTCAACCCCGGCACCCGCCCGGCCGAGCTGCCGATCGAGGGGCTCGCCGGCACGCCGTACTGGACCAACCGCGACGCGGTGCAGGTCACCTCGCTGCCCGGGTCGCTGGTCGTCATCGGCGGCGGCCCCATCGGCGCCGAGATGGCGCAGGTCTTCCAGCGCTTCGGCGTGCGGGTCACCCTGCTCGAGGCCGGCCCGCGCATCCTGGGCCCCGACGAGCCCGAGGCCTCGCAGGTGCTCGAGGAGGTCTTCGTCGGCGAGGGCATGCGGGTGATGACCGGCGTCGAGATCACCTCGGTCGGCCACGCCGACGGCGGCTTCGAGGTCGCGCTCGGCTCCGGTGACAGCCTGCACGCCGACCGGCTGCTGCTGGCCGCCGGGCGCACCCCCAACCTCGACGACATCGGTCTGGAGACGGTCGGCCTGGACCCCGCGGCGCGCACCGTCGAGGTCGACGAGCGGATGCGGGCGGGAGACCGCCTGTGGGTCATCGGCGACGTGACCGGCAAGGGCGCCTTCACCCACGTGGCGATGTACCAGTCCGCGATCGCGCTGCGCGACATCACCGGGCAGGAGGGCGCGCCGGCGCAGTACCACGCGGTGCCGCACGCCACCTTCACCGATCCCGAGGTCGCCGGCGTCGGGATGACCGAGCAGCAGGCCCGCGACGCCGGGCTGCGCGTGCGGGTCGGCACCGCGCCGATGGAGTCCTCCTCCCGCGGCTGGCTGCACGGCCCCGGCGGGCGCGGCCTGGTCAAGGTGGTCGAGGACGCCGACCGCGGCGTGCTCGTCGGCGCCACCGCGATGGGCCCCTCGGGCGGCGAGGTGATCGGCTTCCTGGCCGTCGCCGTGCACGCCGAGGTCCCGGTCGCCACCCTGCGCTCGATGATCTACGCCTACCCCACGTTCCACCGCACCATCGAGACCGCCCTCGGCGACCTGGAAGAGGCTTCCTGATGAGCTCCGCGACAGACTTCGGCAAGGCCGCCGAGGACCACCGGTGGGTCGACCACGCCGCCCGCGCCGGGATGGTCGCCTACGGCGTGGTGAACCTCCTGATCGCCTGGTTGGCGCTGCAGCTGGCCTTCGGCGACCGCGAGGGCAGCACCACCAGCACGGGCGCGATGAGCCAGCTGGCCCAGCAGCCGTTCGGCAAGGCGCTCGTCTGGCTCGTGGCCGTCGGCATGCTGCTGCTCGTCGGGTGGCGCGCGCTCGAGGCCGCCTTCGGCCACGACAGCGAGGACGGCGCCAAGCGCACCGGCAAGCGGGTCTTCAGCGCCGGCAAGGCGCTGATCTACCTCGCGATCGCGATCAGCGCGATCCGTGTCGCCACCAGCTCGGGCAGCGGCGGCGGCGGCAAGGGTGGCGGCAAGGGCGGCGGAGGCACCGACTCCACCACCCGGACCCTGATGGACCTGCCCGGCGGTCAGGTGCTGGTCTTCCTGGTCGGCGCCGGCATCATCGGCTACGGGATCTTCCAGATCTACCACGCGTGGAGCGAGGGCTTCCGCAAGAACCTCACCGCCGAGGGCAAGAGCGGCGACTCCGGCACGGCGTACGTCGCCTTCGGCAAGGCCGGCTACACCGCCAAGGGCATCGCCGTGGGCATCGTCGGCGCCCTGTTCCTCTACGCCGCGGTGACGCACTCGGCCGACAAGTCCGGCGGCCTCGACGTCGCCCTGCAGAAGGTGCTGCAGCAGCCGTTCGGGCCGTTCCTGCTGGGCGCGCTGGCCCTGGGCATCGGCGCCTACGGGCTCTTCTGCTTCGCCCGCGCCCGGCACCTGTCGCGGTGAGCACGACGCACCGGGTCGTCGACGTCGTCGTGCTGGGCGTCGGCTCCGGCGGCGAGCACGTGGCCCGCAAGCTGGGCGCGGCGGGTCTGCGGGTCGCCGCGGTCGAGTCGGGCCTCGTGGGCGGCGAGTGCCCCTTCCACGGGTGCACGCCCTCCAAGCTGATCGTCCGCGCCGCCGACACCCTCGCCGAGGCCCGCCGCGCCGGCGAGCTCGGGGGCACGGTCGACGTGCGGGCGTCCCTGGGCCCGGCCGCCCAGCGGGTGCGCGAGTCGACCCACGACTGGCACGACGACGCCCACGCCGACTCCCTCGAGGAGGCCGGCGTGCGGCTGGTGCGCGGGCACGGCCGCCTGGCCGGGCCCGGGGTCGTCGAGGTCGACACCCCCGGCGGGCTGACCCGCCTGGTCGCGACCCGCGGGGTCGTCCTCAACACCGGCACCGAGCCGGCCGTGCCGCCGGTCGACGGCCTGGCCGCGACGCCGTACTGGACCAACCGCGACGTGCTCGAGATCTCCGAGGCGCCGCGCTCGCTGGCCCTGGTCGGGGGCGGGCCCATCGGGGTCGAGCTGGCCCAGGCCCTGCGCCGCTTCGGCACCCAGGTCACGATCGTCGAGGCCGCCCCGCGCCTGCTGGGCGCCGAGGAGCCCGAGGCCGGCGAGCTGCTGGCCGAGGTGCTGCGCGACGAGGGCGTCGACGTCCGCCTGGGTGCCGACCTGGCCCGGGTCACCCACGACGGCGAGCGGTTCCACCTCGACGTCGACGGCGACGAGGTCGTCGTCGAGCGCCTCCTGGTCGCCACCGGACGCTCGGAGAACCTCCACGACATCGGGCTCGAGACGGTGGGGCTGGACCCCGGCGCCGACCACGTCGAGGTCGACGAGCGGATGCGGGCGGGGGAGCGGCTCTGGGCCGTCGGCGACATCACCGGCCGTGGCCCGTGGACCCACGTCTCGCTCTACCAGGGCGAGCTCGCCGTGCGCGACGTGCTCGGCGACACCGACGGGCCGTGGGCCGACTACCGGGCGGTGAGCCGGGTGACCTTCACCGACCCCGAGGTCGGGGCGGTCGGGCTGACCGAGGCGCAGGCGCGCGAGCAGGGCATCGACGTCGCCGTCGGCACCGCCGACATCGGCAGCGCCCCCCGCGGGTGGATCCACCAGGCGCGGGGGCTGGTCAAGGTGGTCGCCGACCGGCGCTCCGGCGTGGTGGTCGGCGCGACCACGATGGCGCCGTACGGCGGCGAGGTGCTGGGCCTGCTGAGCACCGCGGTGCACGCACAGGTGCCGGTCTCGGTGCTGCGCACCATGCACTTCGCCTACCCGACCTTCCACCGCACCATCGAGGTGGCGCTGAAGGAGACCGGGCTCTAGCGGCTGGTGTGACGCGCTGGTGTGACCGGGGCGGGATCGGGGAAGGAACCCCTCAGCACCCCCATGCCTGAGGAGGACCCATGACCCAGGGCCAGTTCCAGGGCCGCTCGGACACCAGCGACCGGCTCTACACCCGAGACGAGCTCGACCGGTTCGCGGCCGGGGTGGGCGACCCCCTCACCGACCCGCTGGGCCCGCCGCCCCGCTGGACCCCCGACGAGCCGGCGGCGGCGCCGGTCGAGGCCCCGGTCGCCGACGAGACCCGGGAGGTGCCCGCGGCGCCGCCGGTGCCCGTGCGCGCGGAGGAGCCGCGCCGGTTCATGACCGCCACCGACTTCCTCGACCGCCGCGCCGAGGAGACCGGGCAGGGCCCGGCCACGTGGGGCTGGCGCGGGGTGCTGAACCGGATGGGCGCCGGTCTCGTGCGCCTGCCCATGGGCCCGGCCGAGCAGGCCCACGAGCAGCAGCGCTCGGCGATCCAGCGCGACTTCGACGGCCCGCGCACCATCGCCTTCATCAACCCCAAGGGCGGCGCGGCCAAGACCACCGGTGTGCTCGCGGCCGGCTACACCTTCGGCACCGTGCGCGGTGGCGGGGTGGTGGCCTGGGACAACAACGAGACCCGCGGGACCCTGGGCATCCGCGGCACCCGCAGCACCCACCGCAACACCACTCGCGAGCTGCTCGAGGACCTCGGTCGCTTCAGCGACGTCTACCAGTCGCGCATCGGCGACCTGGGTGCCTTCGTGCGCTCCCAGGGCGACGCCCACTTCGACGTGCTGGCCTCCGACGAGCGTCCCGACGTCACCGGGATGATCCACGCCGACGACTTCGCCGCGGTGCACTCGCTGCTCGAGCGCTTCTACCGGATCATCCTCGTCGACACCGGCAACAACATGCGCGCCGAGAACTGGCTGGCCAGCGCCGAGCAGGCCGACCTGCTCGTGGTGACCAGCACGGTGCGCGAGGACACCGGGTACTCCGGGCTGTGGATGCTCGACGCGCTGCAGGACGCGGGGCACACCGACCTCAAGCACAAGTGCGTCACCGTGCTCTCCGACCCCTCGCCGAAGGTCGACGACAAGCTGGCCCGCGACCTGGTCGACGTCTACGAGCAGCGCACCCGCGCGGTCTACCGGGTGCCCTACGACCCGGCGCTGGTGGCCGGCTCCGTGGTCCCCTACGCCGAGCTGTCCCGCGCCACCCGCCGCTCCTGGCTCGAGGCGTGCGCGGGGATGGCACAGGCGCTCTGAGCGGGAACAACAGGGCCGCCCCCGGCGCTGGAGCAGTCATGCGAGCAGTCGTCTACAGCCAGACCGGTCCCTCCTCCGTGCTCTCCGTCGTGGAGCGCCCCCTGCCCGAGCCCGGGCCCGGCGAGGTCCGGGTGCGCGTGGTGCGCGCCGGGGTGAACCCCACGGACTGGAAGTTCCGCGCCAACGCGATGAACGGCCCGTGGGACGAGGTCGTGCCGGGCCAGGACGCCGCCGGTGTCGTCGACGCTGTCGGCGAGGGAGTCGAGGGGCTCACGGTCGGCGACCGGGTCTGGACGATCCTGGCGCAGTGGGCCCGCCCCGGCGGCACGGCCGCGGAGCACACGGTGCTGCCCACGGCCTGCGTGGTCCCGCTGCCCGACGCGGCGTCGTACGACCTGGGTGCCTCGCTGGGCGTGCCCGCGGTGACCGCCCACCGCGCCCTCACCGCCGGCGAGGACGCCACGCGGCTGGGCCCCGGTGCCCTCGAGGGCCGCACGGTCCTGGTCGCGGGCGGCGCCGGCGCGGTCGGCAACGCCGCGATCCAGCTGGCGGTCTGGTCGGGCGCCACGGTGGTGACCACCATCAGCAGCGACGAGAAGGCCGACCTCGCGCGCGCCGCGGGCGCCCACCACGTCGTGAACTACCGCGCCGAGGACGCCGCGGCCCGCATCCAGGAGATCGTGCCGCAGGGCGTCGACCTCGTGGTCGAGGTCGCGCTGGCCCAGAACCTCGACCTCGACGTCGAGGTGCTGCGCAACCGCGGCACGCTGGCCTACTACGCCGACAACGGGGGCGCCGAGGCGGCGCTGCCGGTGCGCGCCGCCTTCGCCAAGAACCTGCGCCTGCAGGGGCTGCTGCTCTACACCCTGGGCGAGGACCTGCTCGCCGCGGCCGCCGAGGACGTCACCGCCGCCGTGGCCGCGGGCGCGCTCCGGGTCGGCGACGACGTCGGGGTGCCGCTGCACCACTACCCGCTCGAGGAGACCGCCGCCGCGCACGACGCCGTCGAGTCCGGCGCGGTCGGCAAGGTGCTCGTCGACGTCACCGACAGCGCCGAGGTCACCGGGGGCTGAGCCCGGGTTTCAGTCCTGCTTCGCGGCGCCCCAGCCGTGCCAGCGGTCGATGCGCACCCAGGCGCTGGTGCGCGGCGACTCACGGTCGGGGTAGTCGCGTCCGCCGTAGTGCTGCGAGAGCCGGTCGATGTCGACCAGGCCCTCGTCGGGCCGCATGTCGACGACCTCGCCGATCATCGACACGTGGGTGTACCAGCTCTCGGAGTCGAGCACCGAGATGCTGATGCGCGGGTCGCGGCGCAGGTGGCCCAGCCGCACCCGGGTGTCGTCCATGTTGACCAGCACGGTGCCGGCGTGCGGCCCGTCGGTCTCGAGGAGGTACCAGGTGGGGACGGTGACCGGGGTCCCGTCCTTGCGCAGGGTCGCCACCACGCACGGGTTCGGGCGGCGCAGCAGGTCGACGACGTCGTCGGGCAGCGGGGCAGTGGACATGAAGCAAGGGTAGAGGAGCCCGGACCCGGCTAGGCTCCGCTCGTGCTGCACGAACGCGACCGGACCGGTTGGTCGGACTCGTCGGCACGTGACGTGCTGCAGCTGATGGTCGAGTCCGTCGCCGAGCTCGTCGGCTTCCGGGTCGCGGCGCTCTCGGTGGTGATCGGCGAGGAGCTGGTGACCACCGCCTACACCGGCCCGCAGGAGCGCGACGAGGACGCCTGGGCCAGCGACCCGGTCGCGGTGCTCGACGAGATCCTGGCGGTCGCCGAGCCCCGCGGGCGGCTGCACTTCATCGACGGCGAGCAGCACGACGACCTGGCCGGCCACTGGGTCGTGACGCTGGAGGAGGCGGGGGAGGGGCCCGACGCCTGGCACCCCTACGACGGCCTGATCGCGGTCCTGCGCGACGACGACGGCGCCCCCGTGGGCGTCCTGTCGGTCGACCAGCCGGTCTCGGGACGGCGGCCGGGCCCCGACCAGCTGCGGCTGCTGGAGCGCTACGCCGCCCAGGCGGCGCGGGCGGTCGTGACGACCCTGGAGCGCGAGTCGCTGCTGGCGCGCGTCGAGCATGCGGAACGGGCTCGGGGGCTGGTGCGCAGCGCGGCCCTCGGCACCGACGGCACCCTCGAGGACGTCGTCGAGAGCACCCACCGGCCGCTGGCGGAGGGGTTCGCCGCCTCCTCGTCGTGGGTGCAGGTCGCCGACGGCGACGGCAGCGCCGGCGGGCCGGCGCGACTGCGCGACGGCACCCCGGTGGAGCTGCCGGACGTGGTCTGCGAGGTGGCCCGGCGGCTCGCGCCGTCGCTGTGGGCCCGCCAGGAGGCGATGGTCGTCGACCCCGGCCGCGACGGCGACCTGCCCGCGGGCCTGGAGCCCGACCTGGTGGAGGCCGTGCAGGAGGGCCTCGCCTGGCTGGGCCCGGCCCGCCTGCTGGGCGTCCCGCTCGGCGCCGGACCGCAGTCGCTGGGGTTCCTGGTGCTCACGCGGCGCCCGCAGGACCCGCCCTGGTCGCGGGCCGAGACGGCCGCGGCGCTCGAGCTGGGCCACGACCTGGGGGCCGCCCTGGCGACGGCGCGCGCCCTCGAGCGGGAGCGCCGGGTCGTGCACGAGCTGCAGGAGCTGGCCGAGGAACGGGCCCGCCTGGTCGCGACCCTGACCCACGAGCTGCGCACCCCGCTGACGGTGGTGGCCGGCAACCTGGAGATGCTCGAGGACCTCGGCACCTCGCCCGAGGCGCAGCGCCACCACACCGCCCTGGCCCGGGGCACCGAGCGGATGCAGCAGATCGTCGACGACATGCTGCTGCTGGCCCGGGTCAGCGACCCCACCCACCCGCTGGTGGCCCGTGACGTCGACGTGGCGGTCGTGGTCGCCGACCTCGAGGCCCTCATCGCCCCCACCGCCCTGGCCGAGGGCCTGCGGCTGCTCGTCGACGTCGGGGGCGACGACCTGGTCGTCGCCGGCGACCACGACGAGGTCGACCGGGCCCTGGGCAACCTGGTCAGCAACGCCGTGAAGTACACCGGGCGCGGCGGCACCGTGCGCGTCAGCGCCCGCCGCGACGGCGACCGCGTCGTGCTCGAGGTCGGCGACGACGGTCTCGGCATCAGCGACGACGACCAGCAGCGCCTCTTCCGCGCCTTCTACCGCAGCAGCAACCCGGACGCGCTGCGCGAGCCCGGCACCGGGCTGGGGCTGGTCACCGTCGCGCACATCGCCGAGCGCCACGGCGGCAGCGTCACGGTGCGCTCGGAGCTGGGCGTCGGCACCGTCTTCACGCTCCGGCTGCCGGCGGCCCACTGCTAGGGTGCTCCCGATCGACATCCTTTAACGAGCCGTCCCGTGAGGCGGAGAAGGAGGTCCGGCCACGTGAGTGCGCCTCCCGAGACCACCGACGAGGGCCGCGTGGTCCTCGATGCCCGTGACATCGCCCGGGCGCTGACCCGCATCTCCCACGAGATCCTGGAGCGCAACAAGGGCTCCGAGGACCTGGTGCTGCTGGGCATCCCGACCCGCGGCGTGGGCCTGGCCCGGCGCATCGCCGAGCGGATCGCGGCCACCGAGGGCGTCCAGGTGCCGGTGGGCTCCCTCGACATCACCCTCTACCGCGACGACCTGCGCCAGCAGCCGGCCCGCGGCCCCCAGCACACCGAGGTGCCGCCCGGCGGCATCGACGGGCGCACCGTCGTGCTGGTCGACGACGTGCTCTACAGCGGCCGCACCGTGCGCGCCGCGCTCGACGCCATGCGCGACCTGGGCCGCCCCGACGTGGTGCGCCTGGCCGTGCTGGTCGACCGCGGCCACCGCGAGCTGCCGATCCGTGCCGACCACGTCGGCAAGAACCTGCCCAGCGCCCGCACGGAGCGGGTGATGGTGCGCCTCGACGAGTACGACGGCCACGACGAGGTGCGCATCGCCGGCACCGGCGCCGAGCACGACGAGGTGGGCGGCGCGTGAGGAAGCACCTGCTCTCCGTCGACGACCTGAGCGTCGACGACATCGCCACCATCTTCGCCACCGCCGCCGAGATGCACGACGTGCAGCGGCGCGAGGTCAAGAAGCTGCCCGCGCTGCGCGGGCGCACGGTGATCAACCTGTTCTTCGAGGACTCCACACGCACCCGGTCGAGCTTCGAGATCGCCGGCAAGTGGCTCTCGGCCGACACCATCAACATCACCGGCAAGGGCAGCTCGGCCTCCAAGGGCGAGAGCCTGCGCGACACCGTGCTGACCATCACCGCGATGGGCGTCGACGCCCTGGTGATGCGCCACTCCGCCAGCGGGGCGGCCCAGCAGGTCGCGCAGTGGGTCGACGCCAGCGTGATCAACGCCGGCGACGGCACCCACGAGCACCCCTCGCAAGCGCTGCTCGACGCCTACACGCTGCAGCGCAGGCTGGGCACGCTCGAGGGCAGGCGGGTGCTGCTGGTCGGCGACCTGACCCACAGCCGGGTCTTCCGCTCCAACGTCAAGTGCCTGACCCGGCTGGGGGCCGAGGTCACGGTCGTCGCCCCGCCCACGCTGATGCCCAGCGGTGTCGACGCCTGGTCGCGCGAGGCCGGCTTCGCGACGTCGTACGACCTCGACGAGGCGCTGCCCAAGGCCGACGCGGTGATGATGCTGCGCGTCCAGCGCGAGCGGATGAGCGGCGGCTTCTTCCCCAGCGCGCGGGAGTACACCGTGGGCTACGGACTGACCCGCGACCGGCTCGCGGTGCTCGGGCCCGACGTGCCGATCTGCCACCCCGGCCCGATGAACCGCGGCCTCGAGATCGCCGCCGACGCCGCCGACGCCGCGCAGTCGCTGGTGCTCGACCAGGTCTCGTCGGGCCTCGCGGTGCGGATGTCGATCCTCTACCACCTGCTGGCCGGCGAAGGAGCCTCCTGATGACCGAGCAGAACACGATCCTGCTGCGGGGCGCCTCGCTGCTCGGCGAGCAGAGCGCCGACGTGCTCGTCGTCGGCGGGGTGGTCGCCGAGATCGGCTCGCCCTCGGCCGAGGGCGCGCGCGTCGTCGACGCCGACGGGCTGGTGGCGCTGCCGGGCCTCGTCGACCTGCACACCCACCTGCGCGAGCCCGGCCGCGAGGACGCCGAGACGGTGCTCACCGGCTCCCGGGCCGCCGCGACGGGCGGCTTCACCGCCGTGCTGGCGATGGCCAACACCTCGCCGGTCACCGACACCGCCGAGGCCGCCGAGCGCGTGCACGACCTGGGTCGCGCCGCCGGGCTGGTCGACGTGCACCCGGTGGGTGCGGTCACCAAGGGGCTGGCGGGCGAGGAGCTCGCCGAGCTGGGCCTGATGGCCCGCTCGCGGGCCCGGGTGCGGGTCTTCTCCGACGACGGCCGCTGCGTGGCGAACCCGCGCGTCATGCGGCGCGCGCTCGAGTACGTCAAGGCGTTCGGCGGTGTCGTCAGCCAGCACGCGCAGGACCCCGACCTCGCCGGGCCGCAGTCGTGCTGCCACGAGGGCGAGCTGTCGGGCCGCCTGGGCCTGCCCGGCTGGCCGGGCGTCGCCGAGGAGGTCATCGTGGCCCGCGACGTGATGCTCGCGCGCCACACCGGCTCGCGGGTGCACGTCGCGCACGCCTCGACCGCCGGCACCGTCGAGGTGCTGCGCTGGGCGCGGTCGCAGGGCATCGCGGTGACCGCCGAGGTGACCCCGCACCACCTGCTGCTGACCACCGACCTGCTCGGCGACTACGACCCGACCTACAAGGTCAACCCGCCGCTGCGACCGGCCGAGGACGTCGAGGCGCTGCGCGCCGCGCTCGCCGACGGCACCATCGACGCGGTGGCCACCGACCACGCGCCGCACGCGCGCCACGACAAGGAGCACGCCTTCGTCGACGCCGCCTTCGGCATGCTCGGGCTCGAGACCGCGCTGCCGGTGGTGGCCTCGGTGATGGTCGAGACCGGCTTGATGACCTGGGCCGACGTGGCCCGGGTGATGTCGACGACGCCGGCGGCCATCGCCGGGCTCGAGGGCCAGGGCCGCGGGCTCGAGGTGGGAGCGCCGGCCAACATCGTGCTGGTCGACCCCTCCGCCGACGTGACCGTCGACCGCGACGCCTCGGTCTCGCTCTCGCGCAACAACCCGTGGCACGGGCGCACGTTCGGGGCCTCGGTGCGGCACACGCTGCTGCGCGGGCGGCCCACCGTGCTCGACGGGTCGCTGGTCGAGGGGCGCTGACCTGAGCGACGCGCTGCAGCGGCTGCTGGCCGACCCGCCGGACCTGCCGGTCGTCGGCGGGCTGGCCGCGCTGCGGGCGGCGCTGGCCGAGCGCGGCAGCGCGGTGGTGCAGGCACCGCCGGGCACCGGCAAGACCACGATGGTGCCGCCCGCGGTGGCGCTGCTGTGCGAGGGCCGGGTCGTGGTGACCCAGCCGCGCCGCGGCCCGACGGCTCGCCTCCCTGCTCGGCGAGCCGGTCGGGCAGACCGTGGGCTACGCGGTGCGCGGCGAGCGGCGCACGTCGGCGGCGACGCGCATCGAGGTCGTCACCACCGGGCTGCTGCTGCGCCGCCTGCAGCGCGACCCCGAGCTGCCCGGGGTGGGTGCGGTGGTGCTCGACGAGGTGCACGAGCGCCAGCTCGACGCCGACCTGACGCTCGCGCTGCTCGTCGACGTGCGCTCGGTGCTGCGCGAGGAGCTGCTGCTGGTGGCGATGTCGGCGACCGTCGAGGCCGAGCGCACGGCCGCGCTGCTGGGCGAGCCGCCGGTGCCGGTGGTCGACGTGCCCGGCGCGCTGCACCCCGTCGAGCGGCGCTGGGCGCCGCTGCCGCCCGGCGTGCTGCGGGTGGACGACCGCGGCGTGACGCCGGCCTTCCTCGACCACGTCGCGGCCACGACGCGGGTGGCCCTGGCCGAGGGCGAGGGCGACGTGCTGGTGTTCGTGCCCGGGGTGGCCGAGGTCGACGGCGTCGTACGCCGCCTGGCCGGGGTCGAGGCCGACGTGCGGCCGCTGCACGGCCGGTTGCCGGGGGAGCAGCAGGACCTGGCGCTGAGCCCGGGACCGCGGCGCCGGGTGGTCGTCTCGACCGCGGTGGCGGAGTCGTCGCTGACGGTGCCCGGGGTCCGCTCGGTCGTCGACGCCGGGTTGTCGCGCGAGCCGCGCACCGACCACCGGCGCGGGCTGGCCGGTCTGGTGACGGTGCGGGTCTCGCGGGCCGGCGCGGCGCAGCGGGCCGGGCGTGCCGGGCGCGAGGGCCCCGGTCGGGTGCACCCGTGCTGGTCGGAGGCCGAGCACGCGCACCTGCCCGAGCACCCCGAGCCCGAGATCGCCGTGGCTGACCTGACGGGGCTGGCGCTCGAGCTGGCCGTGTGGGGCAGCCCCGACGGCTCCGGTCTGGCGCTGCTGGACGCGCCCCCGGCGTCGGCGCTGGCCACGGCGCGCGCGACCCTGGCCGACCTGGGCGCCGTGGACGGCTCGGGGGCCGTGACCGAGCGGGGCCGGGGGATCGCCGGGGTGCCGGTCGACCCGCGCCTGGCCCGGGCGCTGCTCGACGGCGCCGCGCTGGTCGGGGGCCGGCGGGCTGCGGAGGTGGTGGCGATGCTCTCGGAGGACGTGCGCCCGCCCGGGGGCGACCTGGTCGCCGGGCTGCGCCAGCTGCGCCGGGGCGGTCCCGGGTCGGGGCCGTGGAAGGCAGGGGTGCAGCGGTTGAGCGGGTACGTCGACACGGCGGCCCGACCGGCCGAGGAGCTGACCGACGACCTGGCGGTGGGTCTCGTGGTGGCCCTGGCGCACCCCGACCGGGTGGCGCGACGTCGCCCCGGCGGGGCGGCGTACCTGATGGTGGGCGGGACGGGCGCGGTGCTGCCGCGGGGCGAGTCGGCGCTGGCCGGGCTGGAATGGGTGGCGGTGGCCGACGTCGACCGCCGGGCGGGGGAGCGGGAGGCCCGGGTGCGCTCGGCGGCCCCGATCGACGCGGACCTGGCGCTCGAGGCCGCGGCCGCGCGCTGGGGCGAGGACGACGAGGTCACCTGGCGCGACGGCCGGGTGGTCGCCCGGCGGGTGACCCGGCTGGGGGCGATCGAGCTGGCCTCGGCGCCGTTGGCCGAGCCTCCGGTCGAGGCGGTGGGGGCGGCGGTGCGCGAGGGGCTGCGCCGCGACGGGCTGGCGGCCCTGCCGTGGAAGGAGTCGGCCCGCGAGCTGCGGGCTCGGTTGGCGTTCCTGCGCGCGGCGCTGGGGGAGCCGTGGCCCGACGTGGGAGACGAGGCGCTGCTCGAGGGGCTGGACAGCTGGTTGGACCTGTCGCGGGTGCGGTCGGGCCGCGACCTGGCGCGGCTCGACGTGCTGTCGGGGCTGCGGGGGCTGCTGCCCTGGCCGGAGGCGGCCCGGCTCGACGAGCTCGCGCCGGAGCGGGTCGGCGTGCCGAGCGGGTCGTCGGTGCGGGTGGACTACACCGACCCCGAGCAGCCGGTGCTGGCGGTGAAGCTGCAGGAGGTCTTCGGCTGGGCGAGCACGCCGCGCCTGGCCGACGGGCGGGTGCCGCTGCTGCTGCACCTGCTCTCGCCGGCACGGCGGCCGCTGGCGGTGACCGCCGACCTGGCGTCGTTCTGGGAGTCGGCCTACCCGGCGGTGCGCGGCGAGATGCGGGGTCGCTACCCCCGCCACCCCTGGCCCGAGGACCCGTGGAGCGCACCGGCGACGGCCCGCACGAAGCGGCGCGAGGGCACCTAGGCCCCCGTCATCGGCGGAGCTGGGAGGCTCACCGGGCCCGGTAGGTGAGGTAGCCGCCGGTCACCTCGGTGCCGCGGCGCAGGCCGTCGCGGTAGGAGATCTCCACGCCCCTGACCTTCACGACGCCGGGCTGCGTGCCTCGCACCATCAGCACGAGCTGCTGCCGAGGCTCGCCCTCACCGACGACGAGGCCGGTGCCGTCGGTGACCGGCTGGAAGGTCGAGCAGACGTCGGTGGGCTCGCGGCGCTGGGCGCCCACCCCGACCGCCCCCTGAGCGGGGTCCACCTCGCACAGGTACACCTCGAGCTCCGCCTCCGCGGTGTCCTTGACGACGACGGGCGTGGCCGAGCGCAGCTCGAGCTCGCGGTGGTCCTGGTTGCTCGGGGGCACGACGATGCCGGCGTAGTAGGCCCGGTCGACCTTCTCGGCCACGGTCGTGATGGCGAAGCCGCCGGCGTCGTCGAAGACGTCGGGGTGGGTGACCCACCACGTGGTGCTGCCGAGGGCCAGCACGACGGCGCCGGCCACCGCGAGCAGCCAGGCGTGGCGTTGGACCCAGCGCAGGATGGTGCTGCGCATGGTGCCTCCCGAGATGAGCGTCGGCGCAGCGTAGCCCGTCGCCGACTCAGGCGCTGAGCACCCAGTGGCCGGGTGATTCCTGGGTCCAGGTGGGTTCGGGTGGGATGAGGCCGGGTGGGTCGGGGGCGCGGGTGCGGGTGGTTTGGCCGGCGGGTGAGGTGATCTCGACTTCGTGGGGGTCGAGGTCGTAGTGGTGCAGGACGCGGTGGTGCCAGCCGGGTTCTTCCTTGAGCTGGTTGCAGGCGGTGCACAGGCCTTGGCCGTTGGGGATGCTGGTGGGGCCGCCTTGGTGGTCGGGGGTGATGTGGTCGTGCTGGCGGATGGGGGCGTTGCACCAGGGAGTGCGACAGGTCCGGTCGCGCAGGGTGACGAACTGGCGCAGCAGGCCGTCGAAGGTCCGCGAGGTTGACTCCATGGCCACGAGCTGCTCGGTGTCGGCGAAGAGGCGGCGGACGCGGGTGCCCATCTCGGGGGCACAGGTGACCAGGCGCCGAGCGACGGAGGCGGGGATGGGTCCGCCGGCGCCGCCGTACATGGGCACGACCTCGGCGGGCTCATCGCCGTCGCCGAGCAGTGCTTCGGCGGAGATCACGATGTTGAGCGCGATGGGGGTGTGGGTGGCGGTGATCTGGCCGGTGAGGCGGGAGACGAACAGGTCGGCCACGATCTGGGAGTGGGAGCGGTCCTCGTCGGGCTGGGTCTTGAGCTGGGCGGCGCGCAGGTGCAGGGACTGCATGATCGCGGCTGCGTGGACGTCGGAGACGATCGCGGTGATCTGGGTGGTGCCGTCCTCGCGGCGCTGGGAGGTGACGTGGCGGTTGTGGTGGGCGCGTTCGCGGCGTCGGGCGGCGGCCTGGTCGTCGAGGCGCATCGCGATGCGTTGCGCGGCCAGGCGCAGTGCCCGGTCGCCCAGGGGTGCACCGGTGCCCAGCAGCTCGCCCAGGGCGGTGTCGTAGTCGGGGCGCAGGGCGGAGTGGACGTGCTCGGCCTCGCTGGC
>NZ_JBDYKJ010000046.1:0-39233 GCF_040012395.1 Nocardioides sp. 31GB23
CTTCCCCGGCATCTTCCTGTGGCGCGACCGCTTCGGTGCCATCTACCTCGTCGACCCCACCGGCACCCGCCGCATCGCCCACGCCGCCTGAGCAGGTGCAGTCGCCGATCTACACCGATCTCGGTAGCAGCGCCCGCCGCGGCGCGGCAGGTGAGGGGGCAGGGGCGTAAACTCCGCTCGTGAACGACGTGCACGTCATCGCCTACTTCGCCGATGACCCGACCCGCACCTACCAGCTCGTGCAGTGGCTCGACGTGCTGGCGCTGCTGCACGAGCAGCACCCGGTGGCGATCGTGGTGCGCGACGCAGCCTCGGGTGAGGTGCTGCGCGAGCACACCGACCTGCCGGTGCTCACGGCCGTGGAGTTCCCCGAGCTGACCGCGCTCTACGACCGGCTCGACGCGAAGGTCGTGCTCTACTGCAACAACTCGATGCTCAACTTCCAGTCGCTGCTCGACGGCCGTCGCCTGCACGTGCACATCAACCACGGCGAGAGCGACAAGCAGTCGATGGCCAGCAACAACGCGAAGGCCTACGACCGGGTCTTCGTGGCCGGCGAGGCCGCGGTGCAGCGCCACGTCAGCGGGCTGCTCGAGCTCGACACCCGCCGGCTGGTGCGCACCGGGCGCCCCCAGCTCGACCTGCGCCCGGCGCCGCTGCTGGCGCCCAGCGCCCGTCGCACGGTGCTCTACGCCCCCACGTGGGAGGGCGACGCCGACTACAACGACTACACCTCCCTCGACGTGCTGGGGGCGCTGGTCGTCGAGGCCGTGCTGGAGGTGCCCGACGTGCGGCTGGTCTACAAGCCGCACCCCAAGATCGTCACCAGCACCACCCCGGCGGTGCGCGACGCGCACCTGGAGGTGCTGCGCCTGGTCGCCGAGGCCGGCGAGCGGGACCCCGGGGCGGGGCACGCGCAGGTGCTGCGCGGCGACATCCTCGCGGTCATCCCCGACTGCGACGCGATGATCACCGACGTCTCCTCGGTCGGCCTCGACTGGCTCTACCTGCGCACCGAGAAGCCGATCTTCCTCACCGACCGCCACCACGACGGCGAGCGGCTGCGCCGCGAGGTGCCGGTCAGCCGCTGCGCCGACGTGGTCGACAGCACGACGGTCGGCAGGCTCACGAGCCTGCTCACGGCACGGCTCGAGCGTGACGAGCACCACCTGGCCCGGCTGGCGATGCGCCACCACTACTTCGACGACCTCCAGGTCGGCGACAGCACCCGCCACTTCCTCGACTCCGTCTCCGACCTGGTGCACCTGCGCGACCGCCTGGTCGGTGAGGTGGCCGGCGACGAGCAGGTCGTCGACACCATCGCCTGAGCCGCCCGCCAGGCACTACCGTCAGCGGATGGCCCTGGTCCCCAGCCGCACCACGTCGCGCCGGCTCCGATCGGCGTACGTCGCCGTCGCGGCGCTCGACACCCTGCTCGCCGGCACCGCCGGCCGGCGGGCGCACCGGGCCAGGACGGTGACCAAGCCGCTGCTGATGCCGGTGCTGGCGGCCTCGCTGGCCACCGACCCGAGGGCGGCAGCGTCGCCGCTGCGCACCACGACCCTCGTGGCGCAGGTCGGCGGGTGGGGCGGCGACATGCTGCTCCTGGGCGCGACCCCCGAGCGGTTCATGGCCGGCGCCGGGTCGTTCGCGCTGGGCCACGCGGCCTACATCGGCGGGTTCCGGGCCCGTCGCGGGGAGCTCCGGTGGCGGGCTCCCGCGGCGCTCGCGGCGGTGTGGGCGGTGACGACGCCGCGGCTGGCGCTGGCGGCGGCCCGGCAGGACCGGCGGCTGGCGGTGACCGTGGCGGCGTACTCGGCGGTGCTGACCTCGATGGCCGCGGCCAGCACCCAGGTCGACGGCTCGGTCGCCGACCCCGCCCGCCGGGCCACGATGGCCGGTGCCGGGCTCTTCCTGCTCTCCGACGCGATCATCGGGCTGCGCGAGCTCCTCCTCGAGGACTCGCCGCAACGGCTCGAGTCGGCGGTGATGCTCACCTACGCCGCGGCCCAGCTGCTGCTCGCCGAGGGTGCCGCGCGCGCCGGCGCCCCGGGCTGAGCGCGACCGGGGCTCAGCCCAGGCGCAGCAGGTGCACGACGCGCCGGGCGGCCTCGCCGCCCTCGCTCTCGGCGACGTCGAGAGCGGTGCGCACGTCGAGGCCGTCGAGCAGGGGCGCGGGCGCGGCCTCGACGGCCGCCGCGGTCGCGCCGCCGCGTCCGGCGGCGGCGTACACGCGCTCGAGGCGGGCCTCGGCAGCGTGCAGGTCGTCGGCGTCGAAGCTCCACGGCTCGCGGTGGTCGCGGTCGATGACGAGGGTGCGCAGCGCGGCCGGGGTGCAGGTGCCGAGCACGTCGTCGACCAGCACCAGGTTGCCGGTCGACTTGGCCATCTTCACGCCGTCGAGGCGGACCTCGCCGACGTGCAGCGCGGCCCGGGCGAAGGGCGTGACGCCGCTGAGCGCCTCGACCATCGCGCCCTGGTAGGCGTGGTGGGGGAAGACCAGGTCGTCACCGCCGACGAGCACGTCGACCGAGGCCCCCTGCACGCACAGCGCCATCGCCGCGCACTCGGCGTGCCACCCCGGCCGGCCCCAGCCCCAGGGGCTGGGCCACGCCGGGTGCTCGGCGCCGGAGGGGCGCCACACGGCCACGTCGAACGGGTCGTCCTTGTCGGTGCGGTCGGGCTCGTCGCCGAAGGCGGCCGAGAGCTCCCGGGCCGCCGCGACCTCGAGGCCGGACTGCTCGCGCACGTGGGCACCGCGGAACCACACCGTGCCGTCGCGCTCGTACGCCGCCCCCGCGGCGAGCAGGCCCTGCGCCAGCTGCTGCACCGCGTCGACGTGGTGGCGCGCCCGCGGCTGCGCGGCGGGCGTGGCCACCCGCAGCGCCCGCATGCTCTGGTCGAAGACGGCCTCCTGCGTCAGGGCGAACTCGTCGTAGTAGCGACCGCGCTCGCGGGCCGCGGTGGTGAGCACGTCGTCGACGTCGGTGATGTTGCGGCAGCTGTGCACGTCGACGCCGGTCGAGGCCAGCACCGAGGTCAGCACGTCGGCCCACACGAAGGTGGCGGCATGGCCCAGGTGCGTGACGTCGTAGGGCGTGATGCCGCACGTGTAGACGCGGGCGGTGCCGACGACGGGAACCGGGTGGCCGTCGAGGCGGAGGCTGAGCGGTGCAGCCGGTGTGCGGCCGGTGCGCAGGGAGGGGTCGGCGGTGCCGGAGCTCATCGAGGTCGAGGCCATGCCACATCCTCGCACTCAGGAGGTGGGCGGCACCCCCAGCTCGTGGAGCAGGCGCCGGACCCGCTGCTCGATCTCGTCCCGCACGGAGCGCACCTGGTCGAGCTCCTGGCCGTCGGGGTCGCCGAGCGCCCACTCCTCGTAGCGCTTGCCGGGCAGCACGGGGCAGGCCTCGCCACAGCCCATCGTGACCACGACGTCGGCGGCGCGCACGACCTCGTCGGTCCAGGGCTTGGGGAACTCCTCGGAGATGTCGATGTCGCGCTCGGCCATCGCCTCGACGACGACGCCGTTGAGCCCGCCGGCGGGCAGGGAGCCGCCCGACCACCCGATCACGCGGTTCCCCGCGAGCTCGCGCAGGAGACCGAGCGCCATCTGGGAGCGGCCCGCGTTGTGCACGCACAGGAACAGCACGACCGGACGGCCGTCGTCGACGCGCCCCTCGGTGCGCGCCAGCGCCTGCAGGCGTTGGCGCGCGAAGCGCTCGGCCAGCAGCGGGACGTAGGTCTGCACGGTCGCGGTGGCGGCGAGCTCGTGCTCGGAGGAGTGCAGCAGCCGCTCGACGGTCTGGGTGTTGAAGGTGCCGGTGAACTCGCTGGCCAGCCTGGCCGCGGCGGCCTCGAGAGCGCGGCGTCGGTCGGCCGGAGCGGGTGCGGGGAGGGGCATGAGGGGTCCTGACGTCGTCGGGATGACTGCTCAATGATGATTGAGCAATCGAAGGTGCGTCAAGCGCTCGCCCCGCGGCCCTACACTGGGGGGACCGCGAGACCCGCTGACGAGCGTCCCCGTCGTCATCTCGGGGTGCACCGACGAGCAAGCCCGGCCGCGATCAGGCCGGCAGGACCGGCCTCCTTGGCACTGCAGCCCCCCGCCTCACCCGCCTCATCCGCCGCCGCGGCCCCGCACCGTCCCGATCTCCTCTCGGTGGTCCGGCGCGTCTCGATGAGCCTGCTGGTGGCGGTCGTGGTCCCGGCCGTGCTCTTCTACGGCGTCTTCGCGCTCGCCGGGGTGTGGACGGCGATCGGCGCGGCTCTCGCGTGGTCCTACGGGGCGATCGCGTGGCGGGTCGTGACCCGACGACGCGCCTCGGGCCTGCTCTACCTGACCGCCATCCTGCTGACCGGGCGCACGGCCCTGTCCGTGGTCGCCGACAGCACCTGGCTCTACTTCCTGCAGCCCGTCATCAGTGACGGCGTGGTCGCGCTGCTCTTCCTGCTCTCCCTGGCCAGCGCCCGGCCGTTGGTGGCCCGCCTGGCCGGCGACTTCTACCCGATGGACCACGAGCTCGCGATGCGTCCTCGGGTGCGGCGGCTCTTCCGCGACCTGACCGCTCTGTGGGCGGTGCTCGGGGTCGCCAAGGCCAGCGCCACCCTGTGGCTGCTCCAGACCCAGTCGCTCGCGACGTTCGTGCTGGTCAAGAGCGTGCTGATGCTGACCGTCAACGTCGCGGCCGCGGTGGCGACGGTGGCCCTCGCGGCGTACGTCGCCCGCCAGGAGGGGCTGTTCGGCTGCCCGCTCGCGGCCGCAGCGGCGCTCGAGCCGCAGGCCGTGCCGGTGCCGGTGCGCGGCTGAGCCACGCCGTCCGCCGCCCCGTGCGACGCCAGGCCGACACAGGGAGGACTCGGGCCTGCGGCTGGCGGCGCCGGGTCGCTGCTCACCGCTCGGCGGGCAGGTCGACCCGGAACCTCGCACCCCGCCCGGGGGCGGTGTCGACGCCGAGGGTGCCGCCGTGCGCCTGCACCAGCGAGCTGGCGATGGCCAGGCCGAGACCGGTGCCGCCGTCGGTGCGGTTGCGGGACTCGTCGGCGCGGTAGAACCGCTCGAACACCCGGCGAGCGTGGTCGGCGTCCATGCCGGGCCCCTCGTCGGCGACCTCGACCGCGACGCGCGCGGGCGCGCCGTCGTCGCCGCGGCGGGTGCTGACCGAGACCGTCACGCGGGTGCCCTCGGGCGTGTGCCGCAGCGCGTTGCCGAGCAGGTTGTCGAGCACCTGGCGCAGCCGGGGCGCGTCGCCCACGACGACGGGCAGCCCGTCGAGCGAGCCGACCTCGAGGACGACCGGGCGGTCCGGCTGCACCGCCCGTGCGCTCTCCACCGCCTCGGTCGCCAGGTCGAGCAGGTCGACCGGCTCGCTGGCCAGCGGCCGCTGCTGGTCCAGGCGCGCCAGCAGGAGCAGGTCCTCCACGAGCAGGCCCATCCGCTGCGCCTCCGACTCGATGCGCCCGACCACGCGGCGTACGCCGTCGTCGTCGCTGACCGCGCCCTGGCGGTAGAGCTCGGCGAAGCCGCGGATCGTGGTCAGCGGCGTGCGCAGCTCGTGGCTGGCGTCGGCGACGAAGCGGCGCATCCGCTCCTCCGACGTGCGCGCTGCCTGCTCGCCCGCCTCACGCTCGGCGAAGGCCGACTCGACCCGGCCGAGCATCACGTTCAGGGCCGCCGCCAGCTGGCCGACCTCGGTGCGCTCGTCGGCCTCGGGCACCCGCTCGGACAGATCGCCGGCGGCGATCGCGGCGGCCGTGCGCTCGACGTCCTGCAGCGGGCGCAGGCTCCCCCGCACGAGCAGGTAGCCGACCGCGCCGACCACGGCGAGCGTGACCACGCCGATGACCAGCAGCAGCAGCACCAGGCGGTCGAGGATGCCCTCCACGTCGTCGAGGCTCTGCGCGACCATCAGGGTGCCCGAGGAGCCGTCGGCCAGCGTCACCGGCACCGACCGGACCCGCCACCGGCCGTCACCGCTGACCGCCCCGACCGTGAAGGTGTCCTCGGCGGGCTCGGCCGCGGGGTCGCTGGGCAGCAGCGGCAGCGGCTCGTCGTCGACGAGGTTGCTCGTGGGCCCCAGCACGACCTGGCCCGACCCGTCGACGACCTGCACTACGAACTCGCTGGGCAGCGGGCCGCGCCCCTGGGGGCCCCGGGAGCGGGTGGGCGCCTCGCCCAGCCCGGTGCTGCCCGCCAGGACCGGCGCCACCCCGCGCAGCTGCTCGTCGACCCGGTCGAGCAGGTAGCCGCGCAGGGTCGCGTGGGTCGCCAGGCCGGAGCCGACCAGGGCCAGGGTCACCACCAGCAGCAGGGTCGCCACCAGCGCCCGGCGCAGCGGCACCCGCCCCACCAGCCCGGCCAGCCCGGCCAGCCCGCGCACGCTCACGCCCCGCTCGGGACGCGCAGCACGTAGCCGACGCCACGCACGGTGTGCAGCAGCCGCGGCTCGGTCGTGTCGACCTTGCGGCGCAGGTAGGAGACGTAGGACTCCACGACGTTGGCGTCGCCGCCGAAGTCGTACTGCCAGACCCGGTCGAGGATCTGGGCCTTGCTCAGCACCCGCCCGGGGTTCTGCAGGAAGTAGCGCAGCAGCTTGAACTCGGTGGGGGAGAGCGTGACCTCGCGCCCGTCCTTCCAGACCTGGTGGGAGTCCTCGTCGAGCTCGACGTCCTCGAAGCGGAACCGGGTCGACGGCACGGTCGCCGCGCCCTGCGTCGTACGTCGCAGCACCGCGCGGATGCGGGCCACGACCTCCTCGAGGCTGAACGGCTTGGTGACGTAGTCGTCGCCGCCGAGGGTCAGCCCCTGCACCTTGGCCTCGGCGCCGTCGCGCGCGGTCAGGAAGAGCACCGGGCACAGCCGGCCCTCGGAGCGCAGCCGGCGCACGACCTCGAAGCCGTCCATGCCCGGCATCATCACGTCGAGGACCACCAGGTCGGGTCGCCAGTCGCGGGCCACGTCGAGGGCCGCCCGGCCGTCGGGGGCGGTGCGCACCTCGAAGCCGGAGAAGCGCAGGCTCGCCGCCAGCAGCTCGACGATGTTGGGCTCGTCGTCGACGACCAGGAGCCGGGCCTCGGGCGGGGTGCTCTGCGTCGGGGTCACGCGACCATCCTCGCGTGCCGCCCCGGCGGGTGGCTGTGCGCTGCCTGGGAGGTTCCTGTGAACGCCGCTGTCTACGATGACCCGGTGCGTGGGGCCGCCGGGGTCCTGCGCGGCACGAGGGGGTCGGCGAGACGTGAGCAGCGGACGGCACCGCGCGCCGCGAGCGGTGCCCCGTCGGCAGCGCGCCGTGGTCGGCCTCGGCGCGGCCGGGGCGCTCGTGCTCGGCGCGCTGGCGATGCTGGGCCCGGTCGGGGCGGAGACCTCGGTCGCCGAGGAGACCCCCGCGCCCGCTGCCGCCGACCCCGCGCCGAGGGGCACCACCACGTCGCTCGCCCACCTCGGGGCAGCCGTCGGCGACCCCTCGCGCGGCCGCGACCGACGTCCCGAGCCGGTGCCGGACCCGGTGCCGTACGCCGGCCCCGGCACCTTCGACGTGGCCCCGGTCGAGCAGCCCCCACCGCCGGGGACCCGCACGACGTACACGGTCGAGGTCGAGCGCGGGCTTGCCGCCTCGGGCATCGACGCCGCCGAGGTCGCCGCGCAGGTGCGCGCCATCCTGGGCGACCCGCGCAGCTGGGTGCGCGGGGAGCCCGGGGTGCTCGAGCCCGTCGCGGCCGACCCCGACCTGCGGATCCTGGTGACCACGCCGGCTACGACCGACCGCTTCTGCTCCCCGCTCGACACCCGCGGCGAGCTGTCGTGCCGCAACGGGGGAGTGGTGGCGCTCAACGCGGTGCGCTGGGTGCGGGGCTCGCTGGCCTACGAGGGCGGGCTGCGCGGCTACCGCCGCTACCTGGTCAACCACGAGGTCGGGCACGCGCTGGGCAACGGCCACGAGAGCTGCCCGGGCGCCGGCCTGCCGGCTCCGGTGATGCTGCAGCAGACCGTGGTCCTCGACGGCTGCGTGCCCAACGCCTGGCCCCATCCCTGACACCCGCCCGGCCACCGCGGCCGCGACGCGACTCACCCCCGGAGCAGGGCCCTGCCTCCCGCGATCGGCGGGCCGCTCTCGGCACAATCGCCCCATGCCCCCCGAGCCCACCCACCGACGTTCCCTCGTGAAGGCGGCCGTCGTCGGCGGTGTCGCCGTCGGCGCGGTCGGGGTCGCCGTGCGACTCGACCCCTCCTCGCGCCCCGACGACGACCTCGCGCCCGGCGGCGCGCTCGAGCTCTCCGCCGACAGCGGGTCGGACGTGAAGTCCCTCGAGGTGCGCCTCGACGACACCATGCTGCGCCGCTCCTCGCAGGCGCGCTGGTCGACCAGGGCGCTGCCCACCTCCGTGCACTCCATGGTCGCGGTGACCTGGCAGGGGGAGAGCTCCGCCGAGGTGTCGCTGCGCTCGAAGGTCGCCGGGCAGTGGGGCCAGTGGGCGGTGCTGCCGGCCCTCGACGACCACCCCGACCCCACCGACGCCGAGGACACCGCCGTCAACGGCACCCACCTGCGCTGGGTGGGTGCCGCCGAGGGCGTGCAGGTGCAGGTCAGCGGCGTGCGCCCCGAGGCGCTGACCCTGGTGCTGCTGCACCCGGAGCCGCGGCCCGAGGACGAGCTCGACGAGGTGCCCGCCTCGCTGGTCGCCGGCCGCTCCACCGCGGCGCGCCAGGGCGAGCCGGTGCCGCGGCCCACCATCCGCACCCGCAAGCAGTGGGGCGCCACGGAGTCCTGGCGCAACGGCTCGCCGCGCTACAACCCCACCATCGAGCAGCTGCACGTGCACCACAGCGCCAGCGGCAACGACTACTCCAAGGCCGACGTGCCGGCGATCATCCGCGGCTTCTACCGCTACCACACCCAGAACCTGGGCTGGAGCGACATCGCCTACAACTTCCTCGTCGACAAGTACGGCCGGCTCTGGGAGGGCCGCGCCGGCGGCGTGACCAGGCCCGTGCGGGGCGCGCACACGCTGGGCTTCAACGCGACCTCGGCCGGCGTGGCCGCCATCGGCAACTACGAGGTCGCCGGGCCGTCGAAGAAGATGCTGGGCGCACTGGCCGACCTCGCGGCCTGGAAGCTCGACCAGTACGCCCGCAAGCCGCGGGGCAAGATCACGGTGCGCTCCGAGGGCAGCGACAAGTACGCCGCCGGCGCGACGCCGACGCTGCGCATCATCGACGGCCACCGCGACACCAACGACACCGCGTGCCCCGGCAAGCTGCTCTACGCCCGGCTCGACGACGTGCGCTCCGAGGCCCACCGGATCGTCAAGAGGTACCGCAGCAGCACGCCGAAGGTGCGTGCCACCCGGCGCCCCGAGATCACCGGTCGCAGCCGGCCGGGCAAGCGGCTGACGCTGGACCCCGGTGCCTACGAGCCCTCGGGCGCCAAGGTCAGCGTGCAGTGGCGGCGCGACGGCAAGGCCGTGAGCGGGGCCACCGGCATGCGCTACCGCTGCACCGAGGCCGACCTGGGCAGCGAGGTCACCGCGCTGGTGCGCGCCACCAGCCCCGGCGCGGAGCCCACCCAGGACGTCGTCTCCGCGGGCCGGGTCGCCACGCCGGTCAAGGTGGTGCCGACGGCCCGGTCGCGTCGCGGCCGGGTGCGGGTGCTGGTCGACTTCGTGCCGCCCCGGGGCCTGGCGGTGACCCCGACCGGGCGGGTCAGCATCAAGGTCGGCAGCCGCACCAAGACCGTCGCCCTGCGCGACGGCAAGGTGCGCACCACGCTGGGCAAGCGCCGCGCCATGCGGCCGGGCCTGCGCCGTGTCGTGGTCACCTACTCCGGCGACCGCTCCTGCAACCCCTCGCAGCGCGAGACCACGGTCGAGATCGTCAGCTGAGCACGGGTCCCGCGAGCAGGCCGAGGGCCACCGCGCCCGCGGCGCACGCCACCGCCAGCCGCGCGGGCAGCCGCCGCGTGCTGCTGTCCTCGTCCTCGGCCTCGTCGTGGTCCGCCGGGGCCAGGCAGGTCGCCAGCCAGCGCAGGTAGTAGGCCAGGCTCAGCGCCGTGTTGGCAGCGACCAGCACGGCCAACCACGCCAGCCCGGCCTCCCAGGTGGCCGCGATGGTCGCGACCTTGGCCACGAAGACCGCGGTGGGTGGGGTGCCCACCAGGCCGAGCAGCGCCACGCCGAGCGCGACGACGAGCCCGGGCCGACGACGGGCCACCCCGCGCCACTGCTCCACGCGCACCCGCTCCGGCTCGGCGCGCAGCACGGCGAAGCAGGCCAGGTTGGTCACGGCGTAGCCGGCGAGGAAGAGCAGCACCGCCGGGCGGGCCCGCTCGACGCTCGGCACGGCGGCGACCACGGCGAGCAGGTAGCCCACCTGGCTGATCGTCGACCAGCCCAGCAGCCGGCGCACGTCGCCCTGGGTGAGCGCCGCCAGGTTCCCGGCGGTCATGCCGAGGGCGGCCAGGGCGGCCACGAGCAGCGGCCACACGTCCTGGTGGGGCAGCGCCTCGAGCAGCCGCATGACCGCCACCACCGCCCCCAGCTTGGGCACCGTGGTCAGGAAGGCGGCGCTGGTGACCCACGAGCCCTGCACCGCGTCGGGCACCCAGAAGTGCGCGGGCACCGCCCCGGCCTTGAACAGCAGCCCGAAGAGGACCAGCACGACTCCGGCGGCCCCAGCGGCGGCCGGCGCGTCACGGACCCCGGCGCCCAGGTCGGCGTACGCCGTGGTGCCGGCGAGGCCGAAGAGGACGCCGGCCCCCAGCATCAGCAGGATGCCCGAGAGCGCGCCGACCAGGTAGGTCTTGAGCGCGGCCTCGGGGGCGGTGCCGGCCGCGGACAGGCCGATCAGCCCGTAGAGGGGGATGCTGGCCAGCAGGAAGCCGACCACGAGCACGGCGAGGTCGGTGGCGCCGCCCACCACCAGCACCCCGTCGGCCCCGAGCAGGAGCAGGACGTAGACCTCGCTCTCGCGGGGGTGCCCGGCCACCTCGTCGCCGGCCAGCGCCAGCAGCACGAGCAGGGCGACGCCGACCACGAGCCGCAGCAGGCCGGTGGTCTCGTCGACCGCGAACGTGCCCGAGAACGCCGTGGCCTCCTCGCCCAGCAGGCCGCGGACCGCGGCGGCCAGGAAGCCCAGCACCGTCACCGCGGCCAGGGCCCGGACCCGGCGCTGGCGCAGCCGCGGCGTCCACGAGCCCAGCAGCAGGCAGCCGATCGCCCCGAGCAGCAGCACCAGCTCGGGCAGCAGGGCCACGACGCTCGCCGTCACCGGGACACCAGCGCGGCCGCCGCGGCGGCCGCGGGCTCGAGCAGGTCGAGCAGCGGACGCGGCGCCAGCCCGATCACCACCGCCAGGAGGAGCAGCGCTGCGACCGGCACCCACTCGCGGGCCCGGACATCGGCGAACCCCTCGGCGAGCCCGTGCACCGGCCCGGTGAGCAGCTGCTGGACCGCGCGCAGCAGCACCGCCGTCATCAGCAGGATGCCCAGCAGCGCGACCGCGCTCCAGGGCACCACCGCGACGGCGCCGGCGAAGACCTGCAGCTCGGCGACGAACCCGGAGAGCCCGGGCAGGCCCAGCGAGCCCAGGGCCGCCAGCACCAGGAGGGTGGCGAAGCGGGGAGCGGGCGCCGCGAGCCCGCCGTACGCCGCCAGGTCGTAGCTCTCCCGGCGGGTCCAGAGCACCCCGGCCAGCAGGAACAGCGCACTGGTGAGCAGGCCGTGGCTGACCATCTGGGTGGCCGCGCCGGTGACCGCGGTGGCCCGGGCCTCGTCGTCGGCGGGGCCGTCGCCCAGCATCCCGGCCGCGCCGACCGCCAGCACGACGTAGCCCATGTGGTTGACCGAGGTGTAGGCGACCATCCGCTTCAGGTCGCTCTGCGCCAGCGCCACCAGCGCGCCCCACAGCACGGAGACGACGCCGACGACCACGAGCACCGGCGCCCACGCGCGCCAGGCCTCGGGCAGCATCGGCATCGCGATCCGCACGAACCCGTAGGTGCCGAGCTTGAGCATCACGCCGGCCAGCACGGCCGACCCGATCGCCGGGGCGTCGGTGTGCGCGGGCGGCAGCCAGGTGTGGAACGGGACGGTCGGGGTCTTGACCGCCAGCCCGAGCAGCACCGCGCCGAGCACCAGCACCCCGGTGGCGCCGCTGCCCTGCAGCGGTGGGTCGGCCGCCAGCGCGACCATGTCGAAGGTGCGTGGCTCGGAGGCGACGTAGAGGCCGATGAACCCGAGCAGCAGGGCCAGGGAGCCCAGGAAGGTGTAGAGGAAGAACTGGAGCGCCGAGCGCGCGCGGTCGCCGTGGCCCCAGCCGTGGATGGAGAAGTACATGCCCACGATGGACAGGTCGAAGAAGAGGAAGAAGACGATCAGGTCGGCGGCGGCGAAGACGCCCAGGCAGGTGGTCTCGAGGGCCAGGAACAGGGCGGCCTGCAGCTTGGGGCGCTGCTCGTCGCCGAGAGCGTAGACCGCGCACGCGGCGAACACGACGGTGGTCATCAGGGCCAGCGCCAGCGAGAGCCCGTCGAGCCCGACGTGGTAGCTCGCGCCCAGGCCGGGGATCCACCGCACCTGCTGCTCGAAGGCCAGGGCGCCCGGGCCCGGGTCCTCGAAGCGTGCCCACAGCACCGCGGCCAGCACCACCTCGAGGGCGGTGGTCCCCACGAAGACCCACCGGGCCCACCGGTCGGGGACCGCCGGGACCAGCAGCGCGGCCGCGGCGAGCAGGGGGAGGAGCACCAGGACGGAGAGCACGCTCTACCTCCGACTTCCGACGAGGACGATTAGGGACACGACGACGAGCACGAGCAGCAGCAGGGCGACCTGCTGCAGGTAGTAGTGGTGCAGCTGGCCGCTCGCCGAGCTGCGGCGCACCGCGCGCCCGCCCCGGGCCAGTGCACCGGCGACGCCGTGCACGACGCGGTCGGTGCCGGCATCGGCGCGGGCGGCCAGGCCCGCCGAGGTCAGCGTCGAGCGCGCGGTGCCGGCCACTGCGCGCGCCAGCAGGTCGTCGGCGCGGGCCGCCGCGGTGGCGAGGCGCACGGTCGGCCGCACCAGCACGGCGTACGCCGCCCGCTCGAGGCGCAGCCAGGCGTGCAGCCAGGCGCGCAGCGGCCGCAGCGGCGCGGGGGTCCCACGGCCCCGCCCGACCAGCCACGCGGTCGCGGCGGCCGCCGCGAGCACGAGCACCGACGAGCCGACCAGCTCAGGCCACGTCGGCTCGGCGGGCACCCGGCCGGGGAGCCGCTCGAGGACCGGCGGCAGGGCCAGCACCCCGAGGAGGACCGCCCCGAGCGCGAGCGGGGCCAGCGCCACCGGGACCCGCCGCGGCACCCGCCCCGCCTGCTCGGCTGGTCGGGCAGGGACAGGACGCGCGAGGTGCACCAGCGCGAGCACCGCGTAGCCGGCCGCGAGCGCGGTGCCCACCAGGGCGGCGGCGTACAGAGCAGCCGACTCGGCGTGGGCGGCGGCCAGCACGGCGTCCTTGGTGCCCCACAGCGAGAGGGGCGGCAGCCCGGCGAGCGCGAGCAGCGCGGCCACGGTCAGGGCGCCGAGGGCCGGCCATCGTCGGGCCGCGCCGGTGAGCACCTCGAGCCGCTTGCTGCCCAGCGCCTCGAGCCAGGCCCCGGCCGCGAGGAACAGCAGCGCCTTGACCGCGGCGTGGGCGACCAGGTGGGCGGTGCCGGCCGCGGTCGCGCCGACGCCCGCGGCGAGCACGACGAAGCCGAGCTGGGCGCTGGTGGAGGCCGCCAGCAGGAGCTTGAGGTCGGTCTGGGTGAGGGCCACCGCCCCGAGGACCACGGCGGTGGTGACACCGAGCCAGGCGGCGGTCGGCGCGGCCCAGCCGGTGGCGTCGAGCAACGGGGACAGCCGCACCAGCAGGTAGCCGCCGAGGGCCACCATGGCCGCGGAGTGCAGCAGCGCCGAGACCGGGCTGGGCCCGTCCATCGCGCGTGCCAACCAGAAGGAGAACGGCAGCTGGGCCGCCTTGCCGAGCGCCGCCACCAGCACCCCGGCGGCGGCCACGTCGCGCCAGCCGCCCTCGATGCCGGCCAGCGCGTCGAGCGAGAGGTCGGTGCCGCCGGCCAGGGCGACCGCCGTCGCCAGGTAGAGACCCAGGTCGGCGGCGCGGGTCGTCAGGAATGCCGTCGCCCCCGAGGCCACGCGCCCGGGGTCGGCCCAGCGGTAGCCGATCAGTGCGTACGACGCCGCGCCCATCAGCTCCCAGCCGACCAGCAGCCCCGGCAGGCTGGTGGCCAGGACGGTCAGCGCCGCCGCCGCGGTGAAGAGCAGCATCAGCCCGGTGAAGCGCGGCTCCCGGGTCTCGGGCACGCCCCCGGCCACGACTAGCACCAGCGTGGCGACGACCAGGACGGTGGGCAGCAGCACCTCGGCCGGACCACTCGTGGTCAGCCCCCACCGAGAGCCGGCGACGAACGGCACGGACACCTCCGCGCCGGCGACGACCGCGGGCACCGATGCCGTCGCCGCGGCGGCGAGGGTGGCCACTCCGGCGGCCGCCGAGAACCGGGACGGGCCGGCCAGCACCAGCACGGCCCCGACGACCGCGGGCACCGCGACGAGGAGGACGAGCAGCAGGTCGGGGGCGCTCACTCGTGCAGCTCCGTGGCCATGTCGGTCATGTCGGAGCCGGCACGCCGGTGCAGCAGGGTGGCGACCGCGAAGCCGGTGGCCATCTCGACGGTCATCGCCGCCAGCACCACCAGTAGCAGCACCTGGCCGGAGGGGTCGGGGGAGAGGAACCACCAGAAGCCGCCGAGCGCGAGGAGCACGCCGGCGATCATCAGCTCCAGGCCCATCATCACCATCACCACGACCTGCTGCGAGAGGGCGCCGTAGAGGCCCACGGCCAGCAGGGCCGAGGCGACGAGCAGGACGGTCTCGAGGGTCATCGGCGCTCCTCGCGGCGGTCGAGGTCGTCGCCCATCCGGTCGTAGCGGGTGCGCGAGGACGACAGCAGCACGCCCACGACGATCGTGGCGACCATGACCGGGCCGACGACCATCATCACCAGCATGTGGCTCTCCATGATCGCGGTGCCCAGGGCCTCGGTGACGTCGGGCGAGGGCGAGCCCCGCCGCTCGGGCCACGGCACCAGGACCGCGCCGCTGCCCAGGGCCACGAAGGTCACCACCGCGACCCCGATGGCGGCGCGGTGCGAGTGCACCATGCTCATCGGCATCAGCGCCGGGTTCATCCCCATGAACATGACCATGTAGACGGCCATCACGGCCATCTCCATCACCATCATCAGCACCACCACGACCCCGAGGTAGGACTGCTGCATCAGCAGCAGCGCGCCCCCGGTGGCCACGAACGAGGCCGCCAAGGCGTACGTCGCCCGCGCCATCGAGTCGACCACGAAGACCAGCACGCCCATCGCCACCGCCACCAGCGCGCAGGCCCAGAAGGCGACATCGACCAGACCCATCGTGCTCACCGCCCCGCCACGACGACGATGCCGACGACGAGGTCCTGCAGCACCACCAGCGGCAGCAGGACCGTCCACAGCGGCTCCATCAGCCGGTGCACCCGCAGGGCGGGCAGCCGGCCGGCCACCCAGGCCAGCGCCGCGGTGAGCAGCAGCGCCTTGAGGAGCACCCAGACCGCCCCGGGCAGCCACGGTCCCGAGGCGCCACCCAGGAAGAGCGGCACCGCCACCGCGGCACCCGCGCCGAGGAGGGCGTAGCGCGCCGCGCGCACCACCAGCGCGTCCGGCCCCGACAGCTCGGCCAGCACCCCCTCGGCGCTCTCGCGCCCGGCCGGTGCGGCGAGCGGCCCGAGCATCGAGAAGCCGAGCACCCCCAGCAGGTAGGCGACGAAGGCGACCGGCATCCACACGGCGTACCAGAGCGAGCCCTGGGCGCCGGCGACGACGGCGAGGTCGAGGCTGCCGGCGGCCAGGGCCGGCGCGACCAGGGCGAACATCAGCGGCAGCTCGTAGGCCAGCGCGAGGGCCAGGAAGCGGTAGCCGCCGACGAGGCCCACCACGGAGTTGGCACCCCAGCCCACTAGCCAGACGAAGGCCCACACGAGGATGTCGAGCGTGTTGGCCCACACCACGCCGAGCGAGCCGGGCAGCGGCGCCGCGGCGCCCAGGGGCACGAGCGCCACCAGCAGCACGGCCACGGGCAGCAGCGACCAGCCGGCGAGACGCCAGAGCAGCCGGTCGGCCGAGATCGTGTCGCGCCGGCGCTGGCGCAGCAGCCGGGCCGTCTCGCGAGGGGCGTGCAGCACGGCGTCGCCGCCGCCGCGACCGGTCGCGACGGCGTACGACGCGCTGGCCGTCCAGGCAAGGACGAAGGTCAGCAGCAGGACCCCGGCGGCGCCGGTGGTCGCCTCGAGTGCCTCAGCCACGACCCGCTCCTGCGGCTGTCGTCGCGAGCAGCGGTGCGTGGGCGGCGACCAGCAGGCGCACGTCGCCGAGGTCGCGGCCCTCGAGCAGCGACGCCAGTGCCGCGTCGTCGAGCCGGTGCGTCGAGACGTCGATGCGCTCGTCGAGCAGCCGCCCGAGGACGTCGGTCACGGAGTGCGGCAGCACGTGGTGCCGGGCCAAGCGGGTCAGGTGGGCACGC
The DNA here is from genome assembly GCF_040012395.1 of Nocardioides sp. 31GB23. Lineage (NCBI taxonomy): Bacteria > Bacillati > Actinomycetota > Actinomycetes > Propionibacteriales > Nocardioidaceae > Nocardioides > Nocardioides sp. 31GB23. Next base: position 16,596 of record NZ_JBDYKJ010000046.1, read on the forward strand.
ACCCGGCGGCCTCCGCCGTCGGGCTCGGGCCCGGGTCGCTGGTCGCGCACCGCCCGCGCGCGCCGGGCCCAGACGTCGTCGCCGACCAGGGCCAGCACGCGGGCCACGGCGTCCCAGGCCGCCACGGCCGCGGGCAGGTGGGCGGGGCTCGCCGGGCGGTGCACCTCGACGTGCGCGACGACGTCGCCGTGCAGCCGGGTGCGCAGCTCGAGACCGCCGGGCCAGTGGTCGAGCAGGGGGCCGAGCGGGTGGACCAGGACGTCCATCTCCAGCCCGTCGCGGTCGTCGTCGCCCTCGGCCAGCGGGAGGTCGTCCTCGACCCAGGAGCCGGCGGGCTCGCGGTCACGCTCGCGGGCGTCGATGCGCTGCTGGGGGTCGTCACGCAGGGACGCCTGGGCCGCCTCGAGCTGGGCGACGACGTCGTCGGGGCCGAGAGGACGGGCGCGGGCCCGGGGGCCCGGCAGCTGGTCCCAGATGAGGTCCACGGCGGGGGTCAGCTCGTCGGGCACGTGCCCCGCGAGGACCAGCACGTCGGTGCTCCCCGGAGCCGTGCCGGTCGGCCAGCCGCGGCGGTCGAGCTCGCGCTCGGCCGCCATCCGCGCCCGGGCGCCGCCCGGCAGCTCGACCACGAGCACCCGCGGACGGCTGGTCGCGGCACGCACAACGAGATGTCTCAGGCCCACCGGAAGGCCCCCTCGCGCCGCGCCCAGGCGACGGCGGCCAGCAGGATCGCCAGGAAGGCGAACATCTCGATCACCGCGCCCGGGCCGAGGTCCTCGACCACGACCGCCCAGGGGTACATGAACAGCATCTCGACGTCGAAGGCGAGGAAGACGACGCTGGCGGCGTACCAGCGCGGGTGGTAGCGCGACAGCGCGTGCTGCTGCGGCACCCGGCCCGAGGCCGCGGGCAGCACGAGCAGGGGCGCGTGGTCGACCACGACGGCGCGGTGCAGCGCCCGGAGCGTGAGCAGGCCCAGCCCCACGAGAGCCAGGATCGTCGTCAGGTGCAGCACGGTCCCCCCTCGTCAGCTCGCCCGCACGATGGTGCTGACGACGCTAGCGAGGAGGGGAACCGGGCGACCTCACCCGGTGCGGGGAGGCGGGTGGATCAGGAGCCGGACTGTGCGGCCGCCTCGGCCTTGGCCTTCTCGACGTCGAGGGCGCGCACGGCCCCGATCAGCTCGCCGAGCGCCGGAGCAGGAAGCGCGCCCGGCTGGGCGAAGACGAGGGTGCCGCCCTTGAAGGCCATCAGTGTCGGGATCGAGGTGATGTTGGCGGCGGCGGCCAGGCTCTGCTCGGCCTCGGTGTCGACCTTGGCGAAGACGATGTCGGCGTTCTCCTCCGAGGCCTTCTCGAAGACCGGTGCGAACTGGCGGCACGGGCCGCACCAGGAGGCCCAGAAGTCGACGAGGACGATCTCGTTGTCGTTGACGGTGGTCTCGAACGTGGCGGCGGTCAGGTCGGTGGTGGCCATGGGTGGTCTCCTGTTCGGTGGAAGATGTCGATCCCCCAGGGGGGTTACTGGTCCCAACATGGGTGGGTTCGTCGTTGTTCCCGACCGGCCCGGGCCCGGGCGAGGAACGCGCGAGGGCCGGCGGGAGGTCTCCCCCCCACCGGCCCTCGGCGGTGCTCCTGTCCGTCAGCGCCCGGCGGGTGCCCACTCGCTCGGTCCGGCGGCGCACGCGGGGCGGAGCCCGGCGCGGCTCATCACCATCGCCGCCGGGCAGAACCCGGTGAGGCTGGACTGCACCTGGTTCAGGCCGACGAAGGCCGTCAGCAGCAGCCACCAGGGCGAGACCAGGGTGACGAGCGCGACGCTGAGCAGCGTCATCGCGCCGGCGAACATCATCACGGCACGTTCCAGGGTCAGGTCGTGGGTCATGGTGTCCTGGCCCTCAGCGGCCCAGCAGGCGGCTGAACCAGCCGCCCTGGGAGCCGGCGCCCTTGGCGGCCTGCGCCTGCTGGAGCTCGGCCTTGGAGTGCCCGGGGCACCACTGGCCGGCGGGGACGCTCGCCTTGACCTGGGCGACGTGGTTGCCGCAGCCGGCCCAGGTGGTCTTCTTGCAGGTCTTGCAGGTGGTGGGGCGGCACATGGTGCCCCCTCCTCTCCGCGGCCTCCGCCGCAGTCGTGGGTCTGTCGTCGTCGGTCTGTGCGTCGTGCGGGATCAGTCGTGGGCGAAGGTGATGTTCGGCAGCACCTTGCGCAGCCAGGCCGGGGTGTACCAGGCGGCCCTGCCGGTCAGGCGCAGCATCACCGGCAGCAGCACCAGGCGCACCAGGAAGGCGTCGAGCAGCACCGCGATGCCGAGCACCACACCCATCTCCTTGGGCGGGATCGGGCCGGAGAGGGCGAAGGTGAAGAACACCGCCACCATCACCGCGCCGGCCGCGAAGATGACCCGGCCCGAGTGGGCCAGCGAGCCGACCATGGCGTCCTTGGGGTCGCCGGTGCGCTCGTAGTGCTCCTTGGCCGAGGCCAGCAGGAAGACCGTGTAGTCCATCGCGATCGCGAAGATCATCGCGAAGAAGAACACCGGCGCCCAGGCGTCCAGGAAGCCCTGCGGCTCGAAGCCGAGCAGGTCGGAGCCGTAGCCCTCCTGGAAGATCAGCCGGGCCACGCCGAAGGCCGCGGCCGTCGAGAGCAGGCTGGCCAGGGTGCCGAGCAGCGAGATGAGCGGCGCCTGCAGGGCGAAGAGCAGCAGCAGGAAGCCGAGCACCATCACGATGCCGATCACCAGCGGGGTGGACTCGTCGAGCTGGTCCTTGAGGTCGAGGTTCTCGACCGCGGCGCCACCGACGAGCGCGGACTCCGGCAGGTCGCCCCGCAGCCGGTCGACGGTCTCGCCGAGCTCGGGGTCGGACGGGTCGACGGTCGGGACGGCCTGGATGAGCACCAGGTCGCTGTCGTCGCTGGCCGGCATCGGGGGCATCGCGCCGGCGATGCCCTCGTCGGCCTGCAGGGTGGCGGCGGTCTCGTCGGCGTCGGCGGCGTCGGCCACCACCTGGAGGGTGCCGGGGGCGCCCTCGCCGAAGGACTCCTGGACCAGGTCGTAGCCGACCCGGGCCGAGGACTCCTCGGGCAGCACCTTGATCGAGGGCATCGCGGTCTTCAGGCCCATGATCGGCGCGGCGAGCGCGAGCAGGACCACCAGCGAGGCCAGGCCCCAGACCAGCGGGCGCTTCCACAGCCGCTCGCCCCAGGCCTCGAAGCGCGGCGAGCGGTGCTCACCGGACTTCGACCAGGGCAGCGAGCCCTTGTTGATCTTGTCGTCGAGCTTGTGCAGCACCAGCGGCAGCAGGGTCAGCGTGGCGCCGAGGATGAAGACGACGGAGAGCATGATGCCGCCGGCCATCGACCGGAAGGAGGGCGAGGGCACGATCATCACCGCGGACAGCGAGACCAGCACGGTCAGGCCCGAGAGGAGCACCGCCTTGCCGGCGGTGTCCATCATCTGCGCGATCGCCCACGGCTTGTCGTGGGGCCGCGCGGCCCGGGCGGCGCGGTAGCGCACCACCAGGAACAGTGCGTAGTCGATGCCCAGCGCCAGGGCGAACATCATCGCGAAGTTCATCGCCCAGATCGAGACCGGCACCAGCTCGTTGATCAGCACCAGCGAGCCCGCCGAGGCGACCAGGCCGGACAGGGTCAGGATGAGCGGGAGCCCGGCGGCCACCAGGGCTCCGAAGGCCAGCACCAGGATGGCCATGGTCACCGGCCACGACATCAGCTCGGACTGCAGCATCGCCTCGAGGTTGGCCTCGTTGAAGTCCGACCACAGCAGCGACGAGCCGGTCGGGTTGACCTGGACCGTGTCGGTGGACAGGCCCTGCAGCTCCTCCTTGATGTCGGTCGCGACGCGCACCATCTCGTTGGTGTCGGCGCCGGCGCCGGCCAGCACGATGGCGGTCGAGCCGTCCTCGGAGAGCGTCGCGCCCGGCTGCGGCGCGATCACGTCGGCGATGCGCGGCTCGTCCTCGAGGAGGGCGGTGACCTCGGCGATGACGTCCTTGCCCTCGCCCTCGGTGACCGGGCCCTCGTCGGAGTGCACGACGACCTGGATCGCCGAGGAGGCGTTGCCGCCGAAGCTGTCGCGGGCCAGCTCGCGCGCGGCCACGGACTCGGAGCCGTCGGCCTGCCAGCCGGCACCCGAGAGGTTCTTCTCGACCTGCGGGGCGAAGACGCCCAGACCGACGATCAGCAGGGCCCACACGATCGCCACGAGCTTGCCGTGGCTGGTGACCCACAGGCCCAGGCGGCCCAGGGGGCCGGCCGCGGGCGGAGCGGTCTCGTCGGGTGGGGTCCCGGCCTTGTGGGCCGGGGTCGTGGTGGTGCTCATGGGGGTCCGTTCTGTGGGTCAGGTCTGTGGGGTCAGGTCTGTGGGGTCAGAGGAGAGCCGGGAAGGCGCGGGCCGCGGTGTAGACCGCGACGCCGAGGACGAGGAGCGTGAAGGCTCCCTGGAGCTTGTCGGTGTCGACCCGGTCGGCCAGCCGGGCGCCCAGCACGGCCGCGACCGAGGACGCGATCGTGAGGACCAGGACCAGCCACCAGTCGGGAGCAGCGCCGGCTCCGGCCCGCACGACCAGGGCCGAGGCCGAGGTGATGGTGATGACCACCAGCGACGTGCCGACGGCGTACGTCATCGGCAGCGCCAGGGCCAGCAGCAGCGCCGGCACGACCAGGAAGCCGCCGCCCACGCCGAGGAAGCCGGTCAGCAGACCGACCGCGGTGGCGGTGACGAGCACCTTCAGGGCGCGCGGGCAGTTGCAGCCGAAGGTGGGGCTGAAGGTGATGATCGGGTCGTCGAGGCTCGGCCGGTCTCCGGTGTCGGGCCTCGTGGGGTCGCCGTGGCCGAGCCGGCGCCAGGCCATCAGGGCGCCCACGAGCAGCATCAGCGCGGCGAAGCAGGCCAGCAGCACCTCGTCGCTGACCGCGGCGGCGCCCTTGGCGCCCGCGGCCGCGCCGCCGATCGCGACGACGCCGAAGACGACGCCGCGACCCAGCAGCACGTTGCCCTGGCGGTGGGCGGAGACGGCGCCGGCCAGCGACGTCACCCCCACCACCACGAGGGAGCCCGTCGTGGCCTGGGCGGCGGACTGGTCGAGCAGGTAGACCAGCACCGGCACCGCCAGGATCGACCCGCCGCCGCCGAGCGCGCCCAGGGACAGCCCGATGAGCGCACCGGCGAGGACGGCGACGACCACGAGGACAGGGGCCACCCTCAGGCCTCGGGGCCGACCAGGTGCAGCCCGACCTGCTCCGCGTTGTCGAACGTGTCGTCGATCGAGACCAGGTCGCGGCCCGCCGCGGCCAGGAAGGACGCGGCGATCGAGGCGCGGTAGCCGCCGGCGCAGTGCACCCAGACCTCGCCCTCGGGCACCTCGTCGACCCGGCGCGGGATGTCGTGGATGGGGATGTTGACGGCACCGTCGATGGCGGCCTTCTCGTGCTCGTCGACACGGCGGACGTCGAGCACGACCACCGGGCGGTGGTGGCGCACCTGCGCGAGGTCGGCGAACGTCGCGGTCGCGAAGCTGCCGAGGTCGCGGTCGCTCCAGTCCTGCGGTCCGCCGGTGGCCTGCGCGGCCGGGCGGTCGATGCCGATGCGCACCAGCTCGCGCTGGGCCTCGGCGACGTCGTCGGCGCTCTCGCCCAGCAGGGTCACCGGGGTGCCCCACTCGATGAGCCAGCCCAGGTACGTCGCGAAGCCGCCGTCGAGCCCGAAGTTCACGGTGCCCGGGGCGTGACCGGCCGCGAAGGCGGTGCGGTTGCGCAGGTCGACCACCCACTCGCCGGCCTCGATGCGTCGGCGCAGCTCGCCCGCGTCGGCGCGCTCGGGGGCGCTCAGGTCGGGGGCGTCGGGGCCGCCGGCGTTGCGCGGGCCCATCTGCGCGTAGTACGCGGGGTAGGCGCCCAGGCCGTCGAGCAGCTCGCGGACGTAGGTCTCCTCGTCCTGGGTCAGCACCGGGTTCTGCGACTTCTCCTGGCCGATGGTCGAGGAGGTCGCGTCGCTCTGCGTGGCCGAGCAGAAGGAGCCGAAGCCGTGGGTCGGGTAGACCTCGGCGTCGTCGGGCAGCTCCTCGGCCAGCCTGTGCGCCGAGGCGTGCTGGTGGCGCACCAGGGCGTCGGTGTGGTCGGGACCCATCAGGTCGGGCCGTCCGGTCGCGCCGAAGAGCAGCGAGCCGCCGGTGAAGACGGCGAACGGCTCGCCGCCGTCGGTGACGGCGTACGACAGGTGGGTGAAGGTGTGGCCGGGGGTGGCGATGGCGCGCACCGCCATCCGCTCGCCCACCTCGACGACCTCGCCGTCGGTGACGGGGGTGCGTTCGAAGGAGACGTCGTCCTCGCCGTTGACGAGGTAGGCGGCGCCGGTCTCGCGGGCCAGGGCGAGCCCGCCGGTCACGTAGTCGTTGTGGATGTGGGTCTCGAAGACGTGCGTGAGCCGCACGCCGTCGGACTCGAGGACCTCGAGGACCCGGTCGATGTCACGCTGCGGGTCGATCACCAGGGCGCTGCGCCCGTCGTGGACGACGTAGCTGCGGTCGCCCAGGGTGGGCGTCTCGATCACCCGCACGGTCAGGTCGGTCTGCTCGCTCATGGTGCTCCTCACTTCTCGGTCGGACGACCGGCGCGCATCCACGCGGAGGTGCCGCCGGCGATGTTGACGGCGTCGAAGCCCGAGCCGGTCAGGAAGTCGGTCATCGCGCCGCTGCGGTTGCCCGAGGCGCACACCACGTAGGTGGTGGCGTCCTTGTCGAGCTCGTCGGTGCGGCCGGGCAGCTGGCCCATCGGGATGTTCACGGCGCCGGGCAGGTGGCCCTCGGCGTACTCGGAGGGCTCCCGCACGTCCACCACGGTGGCGCCCTGCTCGAGCGCTGCGGCGGCCTGGTCGATGTCGATCTCTCGCATGTCGTCTCCTCTGCGAAGTGGTCGGGAGGGCTCGCTCTTGAACCCCTGGGGGGGATGTTTGCCAACCTAGCACAACCCCCTAGGGGGATGTATAGTTCGTGGTGCACGCAGCCACGTCACCCGTGTGGGTGACGACTCGACGAGAGGATGTCCATGAGCAGCTACACGATCAGCACGACCCTGGACCGCCCGTACGACGAGACCGTCGAGGCGGTGCGCGAGCAGCTGGCGGAGGCCGGCTTCGGGGTCCTCACGGAGATCGACCTCAAGGCCACCTTGAAGAAGAAGCTCGACGTCGACGTCGCGCCCCAGGTCATCCTGGGTGCCTGCCGTCCGCAGCTGGCGCACCAGGCGCTGGAGGTCGAGCCCTCGATCGCCGCGCTGCTGCCCTGCAACGTGGTCGTGCGCGCGCTCGACGACACCACCACCGTCGTCGAGGCCTTTGACCCCGACGTCATGATGTCGGTGGGACTCGGGGACGCCGACGGTCCTGCCGGCGACGCGATCCGCAGCGTCGCCACCGATGCCCGCGAGCGCCTCTCGAAGGCCCTCGCCTCCCTGGAAGGAACCACCTGATGGACCTCGAGCCCGACGAGATCAAGGCGATCATCACCCGGATGAAGCGCGCCAACGGCCACCTGGCCAGCGTGATCCGGATGATGGAGGAGGGCTCGGACTGCGAGTCCGTGCTCACCCAGCTCGCCGCGGTCAACAAGGCGCTCTCGCGTGCCGGCTACGCCATCGTGGCCACCGGCCTGCAGCAGTGCCTGACCGCCAACGACGACGACCTCGACGGGGTCGACGTCAAGAAGATGGAGAAGCTCTTCCTGGCGCTGGCCTGAGCCACGCCGGCCGGGGCCCGCGCGGGCGGTAGCCTGCGGCCATGGCCTCCCTGCTGCTGACCGTCATCGGCGACGACCGGCCGGGGCTGGTCTCGGCCGTCTCCGCGCTCGTGGAGGCGCGCGGCGGCTCCTGGCAGCGCAGCCAGCTGACCCGCCTGGCCGGGAAGTTCGCCGGCATCGCGCTGGTCGAGGTGCCCGACACCCAGCGCACCGGGCTCGAGGAGGCTCTCGCGGCGCTCGCCGCCGAGGGCCTCTCGGTGCGCGTGGAGGACGCCGGGCCCGCCGACGCCCAGCACGCGGACGGACCCGCGACCTTCATCCTGCACCTGGTCGGCCAGGACCACCCGGGCATCGTCGCCGAGATCTCCTCGGCGCTGGCCGCGCGCGGCGTGGGCATCGAGGAGCTGCTCACCGACGTCGTCGACGCCCCGATGGGCGGCGGCACCCTCTTCGAGGCCCGCGCCACCCTGCGGATGCCTCCCGGCACCGACGCCGAGGTCCGCGCCGACCTCGAGCGCCTCGCCGACGAGCTGATGGTCGACCTCGAGCTCGACCCGGCCCACATTTCCCGCTGACCCGGCCCGAACTTCCCGCCGACCCGGCCCGAACTTCCCGCCGACCCGGCCCGAACTTCCCGCCAGGTCGCTCAACCCGAGTGGTTGGCCTCCCACGAGCGCGCGACCAGCTCGCGCAGCACCTCGTGGTCGAGCTCCTCGAACCGCTTGACGTAGAGACAGCCCTTGCCGGTCGTGTGCGGCCCCAGCCGCTCGAGCAGGTCGCGGTTGCTGTCGTAGTAGGTGAGCCCGTAGAGCGTCAGCGCCGCCTTGCGCGGGGCCAGCCCGATCGCGAACCACTGGTGCTGCTTGCCGTCGGCGGTCGTGTAGTCCTGGCGGCCGAACCCGACCATCGAGGCTCCCCACATCCGCGGCTCGGCGCCGCTGACCTCCCGCATCAGCGCCAGCGCCGCCAGGGCGTCCTCGCGGCGGCGCGGCTGCTCGACCGAGTCGAGGTAGGCCTCGACGTCCGCGTCGGTCGGCTGGGTCTTGCGGGTGTCCCTGTCGGCCATGGGCACGATGCTCGCAGACCCCGCTAGCGTGGCCGGATGCACCCGACCGGCGACGCCACGCGGGCGCCCGTGACGCGCCCGGCGCGCGGCAGCGTCGTACGACTGGCGCTGCTGGGGGCCCTGGTGCTGGCGCTGCTGCTGGCCTGGGCGACCGGGCGGGTGCCGGAGGTGTCGTCGCTGCGCGAGCGGGTCGACGACGCCGGCGCGTGGGGGCCGCTCGCCTTCGTGCTGGGGTACGCCGCGCTCGCGCTGCTACCGACCCCCAAGGGGCTGATGACGGCGCTGGGCGCGGTGCTCTTCGGCTTCGTCGTCGGCGCGGTGCTGGCGTGGGGAGCGGCGATGCTGGCGGCGCTGGTCGCCTTCGGGCTCAGCCGGCTGCTGGGACGCGAGGCCGTCGACCGGCTGGTCGGGGGCCGCCTCGACCGGGTCGACACGCTCTTCCGCGAGCACGGGCTGGTCGCGGTCGTCGCGGTCCGGCTGGTGCCGGTGGTGCCCTACACGGCGATCAACTACGCCGCGGGCCTGGTGCCGCTGGGCCTGGGCGCCTACCTGCTCGGCACCGCCGTCGGGATGGTGCCCGGCACGATCGCCTACGCCGCGCTGGGGGCCTTCGGCACCAGCCCCGGGCGGCTCTTCGCGGGGCTCGCGGTGCTCGTTGCGCTGACGGTGCTCGCGGCGCTGGCCGGTCGACGGATGCTGCGGGGAGGACGCGCCGAGCTGTCGACCCGCCGCCGGCCGGGACGGTGAATACCCGCCCAGCCGACAAGAACGTGTTCTAGTCTGCCGGGATGAGCAAGGGTGCGTCGCTGGCGCGGATCGCGGTCCTCTACCTCGTCGCGGCGGGCGCCGGTCTGGCGTGGCTGCTGGTCGGGCCCGCCACGCCGTGGCTGGTGCTCGACACGCTGCTGGCCGACGTGGTGGCGACGCTGGTCGTCTTCGCCGGGAGCCGGCTGTGGGGCAGCTCGTCGTGCTACGACGCCTGGTGGAGCGTCGCGCCGCCGCTGCTGCTGGCGTGGTGGTGGGTCGAGCGCGATCCCGGCGCCGACCCGGTGCGCCTGGGCCTGGTGGCGCTGGTGGTGGGCCTGTGGGCGGCGCGGCTGACCGCCAACTGGGCGATCACCTACCCGGGGCTGCCCCACGAGGACTGGCGCTACCCGCTGCTGCGGGCGCGGGCCCCGCGAGCCGCCCTGCTCGTCGACCTGACCGGTGTGCACCTGGTCCCGACCCTCCAGGTCTTCCTCGCCACCCTGCCGGTGCTGGTGGTGACGCTCTCGGCGCGCGAGGTGGGCTGGCTCGACGCGCTCGCGCTGGTCGTCGGTCTCGGCGCGGTGCTGCTGCAGCACGTCTCCGACCGCCAGCTGCACCGCTTCACCCGCACCCGCACGCCGGGCCGGGTCCTCGACGCCGGACCCTGGGCCTGGTCGCGGCACCCCAACTACTTCGGCGAGCTGCTGTTCTGGGTGTCGGTGGCCCTCTTCGGGCTCGCCGCCGCCCCCGGCCTGTGGTGGTGGGTGCTGCCGGGGCCGGTGCTGGTGCTGGCGATCCTGCTCGGCGCGAGCATCCCGATGATGGACGCGCGCAGCCTCGAGCGCCGACCGGGCTACCAGGAGGTCATCGACCGGGTGCCGGCGCTGGTGCCGCGCCCGCCGCGGTGAGCGGCGGACGGGCGCCCGGCCCGGTCCGGGTGGTGGTCGCCGGCCTCGGCGACACCGGGGTGCTCAGCGCCGTCGAGCTGCTGCGCCGGCGACCGGCGCTGCAGGTCACCGGCGTCTCGCCGACCACCGGCCTGGTCAGCGGCCAGGAGCTCGGGCTGCGGCTGACGCGTCCGCAGGAGTGGTCGCGCGACTACCGCGCGCCGTACGCCGCCTTCCGCCGGCTCGAGCGCGCCGCGGTGGTGCACGGCCGGCTGGTCGGGCTCGACGCCGCCGCCCGCACCGTGTCCGTCGAGCAGGCCGAGCAGGCCGGCGGGGCGCGGCGCGACCTCGGCTACGACGTGCTGGTGGTGGCCACCGGGGTGGCCAACGGGTTCTGGCGCTCCGACGCCGTGCGCGACGACGTCGAGGTGGCCCGAGCGCTGCGCGCCGACCACGAGCGACTGGCCGCCGCCCGGTCGGTGCTGGTGGTCGGCGGCGGCGCGGCCGCGGTCAGCGCCGCCGGCAACATCGCCGAGACGTGGCCCGGGCGGCCGGTGCGGCTGGCCTTCCCCGGCGAGCGGGCCCTGCCGCAGCACCACGGCCGCACCTGGGCCCACGTGCGCGGCCGGCTCGAGGCCGCCGGCGTACGGCTGCTCGCGGGGCACCGCGCGGTGCTGCCCGACCCGGCCGGGCTCGGGCGGCTGGGGACGGGGCCGGTGCGCTTCAGCACCGGCCAGCCACCCGTCGAGGCCGACGTCGTGCTGTGGGCCGTGGGCCGGGTGCGCCCGCACACGGGGTGGCTGCCGCCCGCGCTGCTCGACGACGACGGCTTCGTGCGGGTGGACCCGCAGCTGCGGGTGCCCGGCTGCGAGGGCGTCTTCGCCATCGGCGACGTCGCCGCCAGCGACCCGCTGCGCAGCTCGGCACGCAACTTCGGGCACCGGCTGCTGGCCGGCAACGTGCTCGCCCACCTCGACGGCCGACCGCTGGCCGACCTGCGGGTGCCCGGGCGGCGGTGGGGCTCGGTGCTCGGGCCGCAGCGCGACGGGATGCGCGTCTACGGTCCCACCGGCCGCGGTGCCCGGGTGCCGCGGTGGGCGCTCGACCGGGTGCTGCAGCCGTGGGTGGTGCGCCGCGCGATCTACGGCGGCGTACGCCGCGACGGCCCAGCGGACTTGTCAGGGGGCTCCTGCGCTTGAGGGGCGTTGCAACCCCTGACAAGCGCAGGAGTCCCCGGCCGGCCGGGGACTCCTGCAGCCGGCTCTGCCGGACGCGCGCTGGTCCGTGCGGCCCGGCGGCGCAACCGGGGGACGACGAGGGTCAGGCCGACCAGGGCGAGCACGACCAGCGCCCAGCCGCCCGGCCCGACCGCGCCGACCACGTCGACCACGTCGACCACGTCGACGATCGCGCGCTGCAGCTCCGCCGCGGCGCCGATCACCGGGTCGTCGGCGGCGTCCGCGCCGCCCAGGATCCGCAGCTCCCACCAGCCGTAGTAGGCGACGTAGGCGCCGGCGACGGTGCACGACAGCGAGGCCACGGCGTACCCGGCGCCGAAGCCGGTCATCGACCAGAACGACCGCTGCAGGGGCCGTGCCCGGCGTGGGCGGCGACCCAGCCGCGGCAGCGCCGGCAGCCCCAGCCGGCGACCCGCGACCAGCCATGCGCCCACCAGCGCGAGGGCCACGCCCAGGACCACCGTCACCCACGGCAGGTGCCGCTGAACCTGCGAGACGACGGGTGCCACGGCCAGGCCGAAGACCAGGAAGACGCCCGAGAACCCGAGCGTCATCGCGCCGGTCAGGCCCAGCGCGCGCAGCACGGCGCGGGAGCGGTCGGGAGAGTCGTCACCCGCGACCAGCAGCGAGACGTACGCCGGCAGCAGCGCGAAGCCGCACGGGTCGACGGCCGCCCGCATCCCGGCCCCGAGGGCGACGGCGAGCAGTCCCTCGGACACGGGGCAGCCTCAGCCGGCCTGCTCGACCAGGTCGTCGACGATCCCGGCCAGCTCGGCCTCGTCGAGGTAGCCCTCGGCGCGCACCTCGCCGTCGGCGTCGAGGACCAGGTAGGTGCTCTGCGCGGTCACCCCGTAGTGGCGCCACACCGACCCGTCGGCGTCGGAGAGGTTGGTGACCGCGGGGTCGACCGAGGCGGCGAGCTCGCCGACGCCGGAGACCTGCGCACGGCAGGTGGGGCACCACGGCGCCCAGAACCACAGCACCGCCGGCTTGCCGGCCAGGTCGGCCCCGTCCCAGTCGGCACCGTCGATGGTGCTCGAGGAGACGTCGTACAGCGGGTTGCCCGGGTTCCCTGGGCTGTCTGCCGTGCCAGCAGCGGGGGGAGAGGCCGCGTCGTCCGTGGCGGTGGACGGCGTCGGGCGGATCGGAGCCGGCGCGCGTTCATGCTGCCAGCGTAGGCCGCTCGCCCGGCGGCCGCCCGGACCGCAGGGCGGACCGGGGTGGTGCGCTCCACCGTCGCGGGGCAGGATGCTTCGGCGACGACCACCAGCCCGGAAGGACGTCATCGATGAACCCCACCCGTCGCGCCCTGCTGGGCGGCACCGCCGGCCTGCTGCTGCTCGCAGCGTGCGGCGACGGCACCGGCGACGGCTCCGGAGCCGGGGCCTCGGGCGGCTCGACCGCGGTGCTGAGGATCTCGGCGATCCCCGACCAGGACCCCGAGCAGCTCAACCGGCTCTACGGCCTGGTCGCCGACGCCGTCGCCGACGCCACCGGGCTCGAGGTCTCCTACGAGGCCGTCACCGACTACACCGCCGTGGTGCGGGCCTTCGAGGTCGGTGACATCCACCTGGCCTGGATGGGCGGGTTGACCGGCGTGCAGGCCCGCAGCCGCGTCGAGGGCGCCCGGGCCATCGCCCAGCGCGACATCGACGCCGACTTCCACAGCCTCTTCATCGCCACCGCGGCCTCGGGCCTCGAGCCGTTCGACGAGACCGGGGGGCTCACCGCGCTGCGCGGGCACAGCCTGACCTTCGGCTCCGACACCTCGACCTCGGGCCGGCTGATGCCGCAGTACTTCATGGAGCAGGCCGGGCTCGACGTCGCCGACCTCAGGGGCGCGCCGGGCTTCAGCGGCTCGCACGACGCCACGATCGAGGCGGTCGCCAGCGGCAGCTTCGAGGTGGGTGCCGTCAACGAGCAGGTGTGGCGGGCCACCGTCGACGCCGGCGAGGTCGACCTCTCCGACGTGGTGGTGCTGTGGCGCACGCCGGGGTACGCCGACTACCACTGGCTGGTGCGCCCCGACCTCGACGAGACCTTCGGGGCTGGCACCACCGACGCCATCGCCCGGATGCTCTTCGGGCTCGACCCTGACGACCCCGACGACGCCGCCGTCCTCGAGCTCTTCGGGGCCACCTCGTTCGTGCCGACCGAGAACGAGCGCTACGACCAGATCGAGGCAGTGGCCAGGGACCTGGGGCTGCTGGCGTGAGCGAGGTCCCGGTGGTCCGGCTGGTCGGGGTCTCCCGCCGCTTCGGCGACCGCGACGCGCTGGCCGACCTCGACCTCGACGTCCACCGCGGCGAGCGGGTCGCGCTGCTGGGCTCCAGCGGCGCCGGCAAGAGCACGCTGCTCGCACTGCTCAACGGCTCGCTGCGACCCACCGGCGGCACCGTCGAGCTGCTGGACCAGCGGCCCGACCTGCTCGGGGCCCGGGCGCGACGCCGGTTGCAGGCCCGCATCGGCACCGTGCACCAGCGACTCGACCTCGTCGAGCAGGTGCGGGTCCTGCACAACGTCAACGCGGGTCGGCTGGGCCGGATGAGCACCGCGACCGCGCTGCGCTCGCTGGTGTGGCCCACCGGGATGGCCGAGGTGCGCGGCGTGCTCGAGCAGGTGGGCCTGGGCTGGGCCGTCCACGAGCGCACCGAGCGGCTCAGCGGCGGCGAGCGGCAACGGGTCGCCATCGCGCGGCTGCTGCTGCAGCGCCCCGAGCTGGTGCTGGCCGACGAGCCCGTCTCGAGCCTCGACCCGGCGCGGGCCGCGGAGGTGCTGCGCCTGCTCACCGAGGTCGGCCAGCAGCAGGGGGCGGCCGCCCCCACCCTCGTCGTCAGCCTGCACCAGCCCGCCCTGGCCCGCGCCCACTGCACCCGCGCCATCGGGTTGCGCGAGGGGCGGATCGCCTTCGACGTCGCCGCCCCCGACCTCGCCGAGCACCACCTCGAGGAGCTCTACGTCCTGTGACGACGACCCTCGACGCAGCGCCGTCGCGCACCGCACCGCGTCGGGGCGCCAGCGCTCGGAGCGTCCGGGCGCGCCGACTGGTCGCCTTCGCCGTCGTGGTGCTGCCGCTGGCCTGGGCCTGCCTGCGCACCCTCGACGGCAGGGTCGACCTGGTCAACACCGGCGGGCTCGCCCTGGTCGACGACCTGCTCGCGACGGCGTTCGACCCCGCCCTCGACGCCGAGTTCCTGGCGGTGGTCTGGCGCGCCCTGTGCGTGACCGTCGCCTTCGCGCTGCTCGGCACAGCCGGGGCGCTCGTGCTCGGCGCCGTGGGCGGGCTGGTGCTCAGCGACGTGGCCTGGGGCGAGCGCCCCGGCCGGTGGGTGGGCGTCGTACGCCTGCCGTTGCGCGGGGTGCTGGTGGCCGCGCGCTCGATCCACGAGCTCGTGTGGGCGCTGCTGCTGGTCAGCGTGCTCGGCCTCGACCCGCTCGCCGCGGTGGTCGCCATCGCGGTGCCGTTCGGCGCGCAGACCGCGAAGGTCGTCGCCGACACTCTCGACTCCACCGCGCGCGGCCCGCTGGAGGCGCTGCGCTCGGCCGGCGCGGCGCCGGTGCCGGCGCTGGCCTACGGGCTGCTGCCCGGCGCGCTGCCGCTGCTGCTGTCGTACTCCTTCTACCGCTTCGAGTGCGCGATCCGGTCGGCGGTGATCCTCGGCGTCGTCGGCGTGGGCGGGTTGGGCCAGGAGCTCGTGGTGAGCCTGCAGTCGCGCAACTGGGACGAGGTGTGGACCCTGATCGGGGCGGTGCTCCTGCTTTCGGCGGTCGTCGACCTCTGGAGCACCCGCGTGCGCACCAGCCTGGCGGTGGCCAGCTGCTCGGACTGGTCGAGCGGGCGCACCGGCGCACCGGCTGCCGGCTCGCGGTGGGTGCGCTGGTCGGGGTGGGCGCTGCTGCCGATGCTCGTGGTCGCCTGGTGGTACGCCGACGTCTCCTGGGCCGGGCTGTTCTCCGAGCGCACCCGTGAGCTCTCGGGGCGCCTGTTCGACGACCTGCTGCCGCCGGCCCTGCCGCCGGGTGGGTGGTCGACGCTGGGCGCGGCCGTGCTCGACACCGTCGCGATGGCGGTGCTGGCGATGGCGGTCGCGGTGGTGCTGACCCTCGCGGTCGGTCCGCTGGCCTCGCGGCCGCGCCGCGACCGGGACGGACGAGGCGGCGGGGTGCTGCGCTGGGGCGCCTGGGGCGTGGCTCGGCTGCTCCTGCTGGCGCTGCGCTCGGTGCCGCCCACGGTCTGGGCCGTCGTCGCGCTGCTGGCCTTCTTCCCCGGCATCCTGCCCGGCGCCGTGGCGCTGGGGCTCTACACCGGCGGCATCCTGGGGCGCCTGGTGGCCGAGGCGTGGGAGTCGGTGCCGCTGCGCCCCCGCACGGCCCTGCAGGACGTGGGGGTGGCCCGCTCGGTGGCGGGGCTGGCCGCCACGGTGCCCGCGGGGGCGCAGTCGCTGGTGACCTACACGCTCTACCGCTTCGAGATCTGCGTGCGCGACACCGCGGTGGTCGGGGTCGTGGGCGCTGCGGGGCTGGGCCGGCTGCTGCAGGAGAACCTCAACCTGTTCCGGTTCCCGGTGGTCACCACGCTGCTGCTGGCCTCCTTCGCCGTGTCGGTGGCCGCCGAGCTCGCCGGGCGCCGGATCCGCCGCGCGCTGGCCGCCTGACCGGGCCGGCCGGTGGGTCGAGACTTGTCAGGGAAGTCCTGCGCTTGAGGGGCGTTGCAACACCTGACAAGCGCAGGAGTCCCCGGCCGGCCGGGGACTCCTGCAGGCCCCGTTTGGAGGCCCCTCGGAGGATGGAGGGGGAGGCCAGGACATGTCCCTGCAGCGACGTCGCGTCATCGTCCTGGCCGTGGTGTGCGCGCTCGTCGTCGCCGTGCTGGCCGTCACCGCGCAGCGGTACGACGACCGGTCGTCCCCCGAGGGCCGAGAGCGCACCGCCCCGGGCCAGGCGGCGCAGGCACGCGGAGCGGCCCAGGACGGGGCCGACGGCGACGCCGCCGGCGCGCCGCGGCCCAGCGGCGTCGTCACGCTGGCGATCGGGGGCGACGTGCACTTCGAGGCCGGGGTCCGCGCCCTGCTGGAGCGGCCCAGGGCCACGCTCGGCCCGGTCTCGACGGTGCTGCGCGAGGCCGACGTCGCCATCGTCAACCTCGAGAGCGCATTGACCACCCGGACCTCACCGACGCGCAAGGAGCTGGAGGACCCCGGGGACCGCTACTGGTTCCGCAGCCCTCCCGCCGCGCTCGACCTCCTGGCGCGCTCCGGCGTCGACGTGGTCTCGATGGCCAACAACCACGGCGCCGACCACGGCCGAGCCGGGCTGCGGCAGACGCTGCGGACCGCCCGGGACGCCCCGGTCGCGGTGGTCGGCGTGGGCCGCGACGCCCGCGCGGCCCACCGGCCGCACCGGGTCGAGGTCGGCGACACCACGGTGGCCGTGCTGGCCGCCGACGCCTCGCCGCGCGAGAGCGCCGACGGCATCTGGGCCGCCGGCGCCGACAGCCCCGGCCTCGCCGCGGCCCGCCAGGACCCGCCGCGGCGGCTGCTGGGCGCCGTGCGCCGCGCCGACGGGGCCGGCGACCTCGTCGTGGTCTACCTGCACTGGGGACAGGAGGGCGCCCGGTGCCCGACGGGCGACCAGCGCAGCCTCGCGGCCGCGCTGGGCGAGGCCGGCGCCGACGTCGTGGTGGGCGCGCACGCCCACCAGCTGCAGGGTGCCGGCATGTTCGACGACACCTACGTGGGCTACGGCCTGGGTGGCCTGCTCTGGTACCACGGCCGGCGGCCGCAGACCGGGGTGCTGCGGCTGCGGGTCGTCGACGGCGAGGTGCGCCGCGAGATGTTCCGGCCGGCCACCATCCCCGCGGGCGGTGGCCAGCCGCGGCTGCTCCAGGGAGCGGCCCGCGACGACGGCCACGCCCGGTGGCGCGACCTGCGCTCCTGCACGCGCCTCGACCCGGTGCCGGGCCAGGAGCCCCGCGCGCCCGGGTCGGGCGCCGAGCAGGCCGGGCTGCCGGCGTACGACGCGAGCGTGCGGCGGATCGGTCCCGAGCTGGCCCGCCGGATGCGCCGCAGCCACGACCCCGACCGCTGCCCGGTGCCGCTGGACCGGCTGCGCCACCTCACCGTCAGCCACGTCGACCTCGAGGGTCGCGCACGCACCGGCGAGATCGTGGTGCACCGCGACCACGCCGTCGACCTCGTCGGGGTCTTCCGCGAGCTCTACGACGCCGGCTTCCCGATCCGCCGGATGCGCCTGGTCGACGCCTACGGTGGCGACGACGACCGCTCGATGGCGGCCGACAACACCTCCGGCTACAACTGCCGGCGCGTGGCCGGCACCCAGGGCTGGTCGCGCCACGCCTTCGGCGCCGCGGTCGACATCAACCCCCGTGAGAACCCCTACGTCACCGACGACGGCGTGCGACCGCCGTCGGGACGCCGCTTCGCGCGGGTCTCCCGGGCGCCCGGCGCCGCCGTCGCCCCCGGGGTGGTCCGCCGCGGCGACGTGGTGACCCGGGCCTTCGAGCGGATCGGCTGGACGTGGGGCGGCACGTGGAGCCAGCCCGACTACCAGCACTTCACCGCCCCGTGAGCCCGGCGGGGCCGGTGGCCGCCGGGGAGGGTCGGTCAGGGCAGCGGCGAGGGCGTGATCGTGCCCGGCAGGCCGAGCACGGCCAGGGTGCGCGCCGCCATCTGCTCCTCGCCGAGCGCGTTGGGGTGCACGATGACCGGGTTGGTGCCGGCGAGCACCGGCTCGACCCACCGGGTGCCCGGCAGCTGGCAGGCGTCGTGGCCGTCGGAGACCTTGTTGAGGTTCACGTACGTCGACCCGGTGGCCTTCGCCGCGCGCTTGACGGCGTTGTTGAGGGTGCGCTGGATGGTGCGCAGGTAGGGCACGTCGCCGCGGGCCACGGGCATCAGCGGGTAGCAGCCCTCGCGGCGGGGCATGATCCACGGGTAGCCCAGGATGGCGACCTCGGCCTTGGGCGCCCGGCGGTGCACGTCGCGCAGCGCCCGTCGGACCGCCGGGAAGGTCGTCTCGCGGATGGTGTCGGTGAAGGAGTCGCCGTACTGCTCCTTGCAGGGGCTGCCCTGCCCGAGCGTGGTGACACCGGCGGCGCCGCACTGCAGGATCGAGTTGATGAAGACGCTGCTGTCGTTGCCGCCGATGGTCATCGTGACCAGCCGGGTCCGCCGGCTCAGCGCGTCGAGCTGGGGTGCCACGCCGGGGTACTGGGAGCCGCGGTAGTCGCCGGTATCGGCGGCTCCGCAGGTGACGTCGCTCAGCCGGGCGCCGACGGCCTCGGCCAGGACGTGCGGGTAGTTGCGCAGCGAGCGCAGGCACTGCACCGGGGCGGCGGGGTCGAGTGGCAGCACCCCTGATGCGGCGCTGTAGGAGTCGCCCATCGCGACGTAGCGCAGGCCCACGCGCTCGGCGGTCGCCGGCTCGGCGACGGCCGTGGTGCCGGAGGGCAGCAGGGTGCCGACCAGGGCGAGGGCAGCGGCGGCGAGCAGGGCGGGGCGACGGGACACGGAGACTCCAGGCGGCGGCGGGTGGGTGCACGGGTGCCGATGGCGGCTCGCGAAGGCTAGGCGGGTGCAGTGGCGTGCGCCACACCCCGCCCACGGTGCGGACGGCCGGAACTGGCGCCGGCTCGCGAGGAACTGGTGCCGGCTCGCGGTCAGCGGGGGGTGCGCAGGCGCCGGGTGTCGTCGGCGAGCCGGACGGTGCGGCCGGTGCGGTCGAGGTGGGCCAGCAGCGCGAGGGCGACGCGACGGCTGGTGCCCAGGGCGGTGCGGGCGGCGGTGACGGGGAACGGCTGGTCGAGACCGCCGAGCACCGCCAGCGCCTCCTCGTCGGCGCCGGCGCGCACCACCACGCCGCTGCCCAGGTGGAGCACCGCGCCGGCCCGGTCGAGGCGGGCCAGGGCCCGGGCGTCGAGGCCCAGCTCGCGCAGCCGGTCGGCGCCGGGCGCGACGAACGGGCCCGACGCGAGCTCCTCGCGCAGCTGCGCCAGGGCCGGGACGAGGTCGGCGGGAACGTCGGGGGCCCCTGCGGCGCCGGTGCGCCAGCGGCCGTCCTCCAGGCGGGCCGGCGGTGCGCCGGTGCCGCCCAGCACCGGCTCCAGCAGGGCGGGATCGGGCAGGCGGGCGGCCTTCGCGAGCTCGGCGGGAGCCAGGCCGTCGGCGGCAGCGGGCTCGGCCAGCGCCGCCGACGCCAGTTCCAGGGCCACCGCCGCCCGGGCCGGGTCGAGCAGCCAGCCGCCGGCGCGCACCGTGCCCGCCGGTGCCGCGGCGGGGTCGAGCCCGGCCCGGCGCAGGTCGTCGTCGCGGGCCAGGCCGCGCACCCGCAGGTCGGCGGCGGTGGTCCCGTCGAGGCCGGCCAGGTCGACCGCCCGCGCCCGGGCCGCGCCGCGGCGGCGCAGCGAGGGCGGGCGCGGGTCGAGCACGCGTACGCCGCGCACGACCCGGTCGCCGGTCGAGCGCAGCACCGCGCGGTCGCCCACGCGCAGCGGCAGCGGCCGGTCGAGCCGCAGCCGGGCCAGCCCCGGGGCGAGCGGGCGCGCGTGCACGGCGAGCTGGGCCGAGCCGACGTGCAGCAGCGGGCGCTCGGGCAGGGCGTCGAGGTCGGGGCCGCTGACCTCGACGTCGACCACGTCGACGCCGAGGAACGCGCCCGGGGTCAGGAGCGCGTCGCCGCGGCCCAGCGCGGCCACCGCGCCGGGGGAGCGGTCGGCCAGCGCGAGCGCCACCCGGGCCACCCCGCTCACCGCGTCGCGCCGGCGTCCCAGCGACTCCACGCGGCGCACCCGCACCGCCCCGCCGGGCCCCGCCAGCTCGTCGCCCTCGCGGACGGTGCCCGCGGGCAGGGTGCCGGTGACCACCGTGCCGGTGCCGCGCACGTGGAAGACCCGGTCGACCCACAGCCGCACGTCGGCGCCCGGGTCGGGCGCGGGCACCCCGGCGAGCACGCGCGCGAGCGCGGCCCCGACCTCCTGGCGCAGGGCGCTGACGCCCGCCTCGTCGCCGGCCCGGGTCACGACGTGCGGCACCCCGGCCAGGCCGGTGCGGGCGAGCTCCTCGTGGGCCCGGGCCAGGGCGGGGGCGGGGTCGGCCAGGTCGGCGCGCGAGACCACCAGCAGGCCGTGCCGCACCCCCAGGGCGTCGAGCACCGCGAGGTGCTCGGCGGTCTGCGGCATCCACGGGTCGTCGGCGGCCACCACCAGCACCGCGACCGGCACCGGCCCGACGCCGGCGAGCATCGTGGACACGAAGCGCTCGTGGCCCGGCACGTCGACGAAGGCCACCTCGCCCGTGCCCGGCAGGTCCATCCACGCGTAGCCCAGCTCGATGGTCAGCCCGCGCCGCTTCTCCTCGGCCAGCCGGTCGGGGTCGGCGCCGGTCAGGGCACGCACCAGCGTCGACTTGCCGTGGTCGACGTGGCCGGCGGTCGCCACCACGTGCACTCAGCGACCCCCTTCGGCGTCGTGCGCGAGCAGGCGTCGTACGCCGTCGGCGAGGGCGTGGTCGTCGGCGGGCGGCAGCGCCAGCAGGTCGAGCAGCAGCCGCCCCTCGTGCACGTGGCCCACGATCGCCGGCGAGCCGTGGCGCAGGGGCGCGGCCAGCCGGTGCGGCAGCGCGACGGCGGCGCTGGGCAGTGGCACCCCGGGCGCGCCCCCGCCGCCGACACGGCCCTGCGAGGCCACGGCCTCGGCCGGCGCGCCGATCGCGGCGGCCAGGCGGCGGGCGCGCTCGAGCAGCTCGTCGGGGCGGGTGGCCAGCGCGGCCGCGACCGGGGGCACCGGCCCGGTCAGGGTGGCCTCGAGGGCGGCCAGGGTCAGCTTGTCGACGCGCAGGGCGCGGGCGAAGGGGTGGCGCCGCAGCCGTTGGACGAGCCCGGTCTCGCCGAGCAGCAGCCCGGCCTGGGGGCCGCCCAGCAGCTTGTCGCCCGAGGCGGTGACCAGGTCGGCGCCGGCGCGCAGCGTGGTGGCGGCGTCGGGCTCGTCGGGCAGGCGCGGGTGCGGGGCGAGCAGCCCCGACCCGATGTCGGCCACGACCGGTACCCCCAGCCCCTGCAGCCCCTCGACCGGCACGGCGGAGGTGAAGCCCTCGACGCGGAAGTTCGAGGGGTGCACCTTGAGGACGAACGCCGTGCGGTCGGTGACCGCCCGCTCGTAGTCCTCGCGCCGCACCCGGTTGGTGGTGCCGACCTCGCGCAGCCGCGCCCCCAGCGACTCCATCAGCTCGGGGATGCGGAAGCCGTCGCCGATCTCGACCAGCTCGCCGCGCGAGACCACGACCTCGCGCCCGGCGGCGAGCGCGCAGGTGACCAGCGCCAGGGCGGCGGCGCCGTTGTTGACCACGTGCACCCCGCCGGCGTCGGGCACGGCCGCGGCGAGCGCGGCGAGGGCCGCCGCGCCGCGTCGTCCGCGCAGGCCGGTCTCGAGGTCGAGCTCGACGTCGGTGGCACCGGCCGCCAGCGCCAGGGCGTCGACGGCGGCCGCCGACAGCGGCGCCCGGCCCAGGTTGGTGTGCACCACCACGCCGGTGGCGTTGAGCACGCGCCGCATCGACACCGGCGCGGCCGGCAGCGCGGCCAGCACCGCGGCCACCACCTCGTCGGGCGCCAGGCGGGCCTCGCGGCAGGCCGTCTGGGCCTCGGCGACCGCGGCCTTCACCCGCGCCCGGCCCAGCCGCTCCAGGGCCGGCGCCAGCGCCGGGTCGCCCAGCACGGTGTCGGTGCGCGGGACCCGGCGGCGGGCGTCCTCCACGGGGGTCCTCCGGCGACGGTTGCTGGGCAGAGCTGGCGGAGGCGGACGGGAATCGAACCCGCCTGACCGGGATGCCCGGTCACAACGGCTTTGAGGGCCGCGCCCGTCACCAGACGAGGTACGCCTCCGTGCCCAACATAGCCCGGCGCCGTCCCGCCCCGGCCCCCCCCGCCCCCCCCCC
>NZ_JBDYKJ010000047.1:0-39159 GCF_040012395.1 Nocardioides sp. 31GB23
AGAACGGCGTGCGCCACATCAGGCCACGCTCAGCGACCCACGGAAGGGTCACAAGAGCCAGATATGGGCCGGGTCAGCGCGAGATCTGGGACTGGTCAGCGCAGGGCGGCGGCCTCGGCGGCGAGCTTCTCGATGCGCGCCCAGTCGCCGGACTCCACCGCGTCGCGGGGGGTGATCCAGGTGCCGCCGACGCAGCCGACGTTGGGCAGGGCGAGGTAGTCGGGCGCGGAGGCCAGGGTGACGCCGCCGGTGGGGCAGAACCGGGCGGCGGGCACCGGCGCCGAGAGCGCGCGCAGGTACGCCGCTCCCCCGGACGCCTCGGCCGGGAACAGCTTCATCTCGGTGACGCCGGCCTCGAGCACGGCGAGCACCTCGGAGACGGTCGCGGTGCCGGGCAGGAACGGCAGCCCGGTGCCGAGCATCGCCGACAGCAGCCGCGGCGTGGTGCCGGGCGAGACCAGGAACGACGCCCCGGCCGCGGCGGCCTCCTCGGCCTGGCGCGGCGTGGTGACGGTGCCGACCCCGAGCACGATCTCGGGCACCTCGGCGGCCACGGCGCGCACCGCGTCGAGGGCCACGGGGGTGCGCAGCGTCAGCTCGATCACGGGGAGCCCGCCGGCCACGAGGGCACGCGCCAGCGGCACGGCCTCGGCGACGGACTCGACGGTGACGACCGGGACGACCGGCGCGAGGTCGAGCAGGGACTCAGGCGTGCTGGGCAACGGGGGCCTCCTGGGCCGAGAGGGCGTCCTTCTCCGCAGCGAAGGGGAAGACGCTGGCGCCGGCGTCGGCGGGCCCGACGGTGGCGCGGAACATGGCGAACAGCTCGCGACCGGTGCCGGCCAGGTCGGCGGCGCCCGCGGGGCGCTGCACCGCGGGGCGGGCCAGCACGGTCTCGGGGTCGGCGATGCTCAGCAGCCCCCGGTCGGCGTCGACGGTGACGACGTCGCCGTCGACGATGCGGGCCAGCGGGCCCCCGAGCGCGGCCTCGGGCGTGACGTGTATGGCGGCGGGGACCTTGCCGGAGGCACCCGACATCCGCCCGTCGGTGACGATGGCGACCTTCTGGCCGCGGTCCTGCAGGACGCCGAGCGCGGGCGTGAGCTTGTGCAGCTCGGGCATCCCGTTGGCGGCCGGGCCCTGGTGGCGCACCACCGCGACCAGGTCGCGCCCGTCGAGCTCGTGGCGCTCGAAGGCCGCCAGCAGGTCGGCCTGGTCCTCGAAGACCACGGCCGGCGCGGTGACGACCCGGTGCTCGCCGGCCACGGCGCTGGTCTTGATGACCGCGCGGCCCAGCGGACCGTCGAGCACCCGCAGCCCGCCGTCGGCAGCGAAGGGGTCGGTGGCCGGGCGCAGCACCTCGGGGTCGAGGGACTCGGTGGGGCCGTCGACCCAGGTCACCGCGCCGTCCTCGAGCAGGCGCGGCTCCTGGGTGTAGCGGCGCAGCCCCGGCCCGGCGACGGTCCGCACGTCCTCGTGGAGCAGCCCCGCGTCGAGCAGGGTGCGCACGAGGAAGGCCATCCCGCCGGCGGCCTGGAAGTGGTTCACGTCGGCGGAGCCGTTGGGGTAGATCCGGCACAGCGACGGCACCACGGCCGAGAGCTGCGACAGGTCGTCCCAGGTCAGGTCGACGCCCGCGGCGCGGGCGATCGCGACGAGGTGCAGCGTGTGGTTGGTCGAGCCGCCGCTGGCCAGCAGCGCCACGCAGGCGTTGACCAGCGAGCGCTCGTCGACCACGTCACCGACCTGGGCGTCCTCGACCTCGCCCCGGGCGATCGCGGTCACCCGGGCGGCCGCGGCGTCGGTCAGCGCCGCGCGCAGCGGCGTACCGGGGTTGGGGAAGGACGCGCCGGGCAGGTGCAGGCCCAGCACCTCCATCAGCAGCTGGTTGGAGTTGGCGGTGCCGTAGAAGGTGCACGTGCCGGCCGAGTGGTACGACGCCGCCTCGGCCTCGAGCAGCTCCTCACGGGTGGCCAGGCCCTCGGCGAAGCGCTGGCGCACCGCGGCCTTCTCCTTGTTGGCCAGCCCCGACTCCATCGGCCCGGCCGGCACGAAGACCGTCGGCAGGTGCCCGAAGGACAGCGCCCCGATCAGCAGCCCGGGCACGATCTTGTCGCAGACCCCGAGCATCATCGCGGCGTCGAACATGTCGTGGGAGAGCCCGATGGCCGCCGACATGGCGATCACGTCGCGGCTGTGCAGCGAGAGCTGCATGCCGGCGCGGCCCTGGGTGATGCCGTCGCACATGGCGGGCACTCCCCCGGCGACCTGCGCGATGCCGCCCGCGCGGATGACGGCCTTCTTGAGCTGGCGCGGGTAGGTCTCGAACGGCTGGTGCGCCGAGAGCATGTCGTTGTAGCTGGTGACGATCGCCAGGTTCGGCTTGACCGTGCCGCGCAGCGCCTCCTTGTCGGCGGGCTCGGCGGCGGCGAAGCCGTGGGCGAGGTTGGCGCAGGCCAGCCGGGTGCGGGCCGGGCCGGCCTGGGCGGCGGCGCGGTTGCGCTCGACGTACGCCGCGCGGGTGGCGGCGCTGCGGGCGACCAGGCGCTCGGTCACCTCCGCCACGACGGGGTGCATCTCGATGGGTGTGCTCACTGGTCGGTCTCCTGCCAGGCTCGGCCGTCGCGCTCGAGGAGCGCGGCGGCGGCGTACGGGCCGGGCGTGCCGGCGGGGTAGCGGCGGGGCCGCTCGGACGAGTCGGCCCAGCGGGCCAGGACGGGCTCGACCCACGACCACGCGGCCTCGACCTCGTCGCGGCGCATGAAGAGCGTCGGGTTGCCGCGGATGACGTCCATCAGCAGCCGCTCGTAGGCCTCCGGCGAGCGCTGGTCGAAGGCGTCGGCGTAGGAGAGGTCGAGCGAGACCGGCCGCAGCCGGATGCCGCCGGGGCCGGGCTCCTTGGCGGTCAGGTGCAGGCGCATGCCCTCGTCGGGCTGCACGCAGATGTGCAGCCGGTTGGCGGTGGTGCCGCCCTCCGAGCCGGGGAACATCGCGTGCGGCGGCTCCTTGAAGACCACCACGATCTCGGAGACCCGGCGGTCCATCCGCTTGCCGGTGCGCAGGTAGAACGGGACACCGGCCCAGCGCCAGTTGCGCACCTCGGCCTTGAGAGCCACGAAGGTCTCGGTCCAGGAGTCGGGGGCGCCGGCCGCCTCGGGACCGGCCAGGTCGTCGGCGTACGACGGCACCGCGCCCTCGGCGGTCAGCCCGGCGGCGTACTGGCCGCGCACGGTGTCGCGGTCGACGTCCTCGGGGCTCATCGGCTTGAGCGCCTGCAGCACCTTGAGCTTCTCGTCGCGCACGTTCTCGCGGCCCACGTAGGTCGGCGGCTCCATGGCCACCAGGCACAGCAGCTGCAGGAGGTGGTTCTGCACCATGTCGCGCAGCGCGCCGGCGTGGTCGTAGTAGCCGCCGCGGCTGCCGACGCCGACGGTCTCGGCGACGGTGATCTGCACGTGGTCGACCCAGCGCGAGCTCCACAGCGGCTCGAGGAAGGTGTTGGCGAAGCGGGTGACCAGCAGGTTCTGGACGCTCTCCTTGCCCAGGTAGTGGTCGATGCGGAAGATCTGACGCTCCTCGAAGACCTCGCCGACCGCGTCGTTGACCTCGCGGGCGGAGGCCAGGTCGTGCCCGATCGGCTTCTCCATCACCACGCGGGCGCGCTCGTCGACGACGTCGATCTCGGCGAGGCGGGCGCAGGTGGGGCCGAAGAGGCGGGGGGCGACGGCGAGGTAGAAGACGCGCACGGTCTCGTCGGCGTGCGGCCGGTCCTTGAGCAGGTCGTGCAGCAGGTGCCAGCCCTCGCCCGACCCGGAGTCGAGGCACAGGTGGTGCAGCCGGCCCAGCAGCCGCTCGACCGCGTCGGGGTCGAGGTGCTCGGGGGCCAGGTGGGCCTCGAGGCCGGCGCGCACCTCGGCCCGGTAGCCGTCGTCGTCGAGCTCGGAGCGGGAGACGCCGATGATGCGGGTGTCGGGCGGCAGGTGGCCCTCGAGGTCGCGGTGGTAGAGCGCCGGCAGGATCTTGCGCAGCGCCAGGTCACCGGTGCCGCCGAAGACGGTGAAGTCGCACGCCTGGGGCAGCGTGGCAGCCACGTCGGAAGAGGTCATGGGTCCACGGTCGCAGGAACTTTGGATCGATACAAGCCCACTTGTGATTGTTTCGAGCAAAAGTCGGTGCTGTAATCACAGAATGCTCGAGACCAGCCCCGGCACCTCCGCCGGCGACCTCCTCACCCTGGTGCGCACCGGGCGCGCCGGCACCCGCTCCGACCTGGTGCGCCTGACCGGCCTGTCCCGGGGCGCGGTCACCTCCCGGCTCGGCGCCCTGGTCGCGGCGGGCCTGCTGGTCGAGGGCGGTGAGGTCGCCTCCACCGGCGGTCGCCCCGCCGGCGCGCTGGCCCTCGACCCCGACGCCGCCGTGGTGCTCGCGATCGCCGTCGGACGCTCCCGCAGCCAGGTCGGCGTCTTCGACCTGGCCGGGCGCGAGATCAGCAGCGACACCCGCGACCACGAGCCGGGGGTGGGGGCCGCCGAGCTGATGCCCGACGTGGTGTCCCGCCTGGGCGGGCTCCTCGAGGACGTCACGCCGCCGGTCGTCGGCGTGGGCATGAGCCTGCCCGGGAGCGTCGACCCGGCCCGCCGTACCAGCGTCGACGCGCCGGTGCTGAAGGGCTGGGACGGCGTCGACCTGGCGGCGTACGTCGCCGGGCTCACCGACGCGCCGCTGCACCTCGACAACGACACCGCCGCGCTGACCCGCTCGGAGATGTTCGGGCGGGTGCCGGCCTCGCCGACCATGCTCGTGGTCAAGGCCTCCACCGGCCTGGGCCTCGGCGTGGTCGCCGACGGACGCATCGTGGGCGAGCGCCGGGGCGCCGCCGGCGAGCTGGGCCACACCCGCGTCGACGCGGCCGGCGACCTGCTGTGCCGCTG
The DNA here is from genome assembly GCF_040012395.1 of Nocardioides sp. 31GB23. Taxonomy (NCBI): domain Bacteria; kingdom Bacillati; phylum Actinomycetota; class Actinomycetes; order Propionibacteriales; family Nocardioidaceae; genus Nocardioides; species Nocardioides sp. 31GB23. The sequence goes on from NZ_JBDYKJ010000047.1 coordinate 4,932, forward strand.
CGGTGCGACCGGCTGCCTCGAGACCATCGCCGGGGGCTGGGCGATGGTGACCCGGCTGCAGGAGGCGGGGGTGCAGGCCAGGCACGTGCGCGACCTGGTCGGCCTGGCCCTCGACGGCGAGCCGCTGGCGCGCGGGCTGCTGCGCGAGTCGGGCCGACACCTCGGCGAGGTGCTCACCGTGGCGGTCAACCTGCTGCACCCCGGCGCGGTCGTGGTGGGCGGCGACATGGGCGCCGCCTTCGACCTCTACACGGCCGGCGTGCGCGAGACGCTCTACTCCCGCGCCCACCCCGCGGCCGTGCGCGACCTGCGCTTCCTGCCCGCCACGCACGGCGAGGCCGCGGGCCTGCTCGGCTGCGCCGCGCTGGCCATCGACGCCGCGCTCGCTCCGCCCGCGGTCGACGCCCTGCTGCGCACCCGCCGCTGAGGCGCGAGCAGTCAGAGCCGGCGGCCCGCCCAGCTGAACGGGTAGTCGGGGTCCTCGACGGCCAGCGCGGCCTCGCCGAGCTCGAGGGGGGCGAAGGTGTCGACCATGACGGCCGACTCCTCGAAGGCCTCCGCACCGAGCGACGCCTCGATCGCGGCGGGCTGGGGGCCGTGGGCGTGGCCGCCGGGGTGCAGCGAGACCGACCCGAGCCCGATGCCCGAGCCCTTGCGGGCCTCGTAGTCGCCGGCGACGTAGAACATCACCTCGTCGGAGTCGACGTTGGAGTGGTAGTAGGGCACCGGGATCGCCAGCGGGTGGTAGTCGACCTTGCGGGGCAGGAAGTTGCACACGACGAAGTTGTGGCCCTCGAAGACCTGGTGCACCGGCGGCGGCTGGTGCACCTTGCCGGTGATCGGCATGTAGTCGTCGATGTTGAAGGTGTAGGGGTAGAGGCAGCCGTCCCAGCCGACCACGTCGAAGGGGTGGGTGTCGTAGACCATCCGCGTGCCGACGACGCCGGCCGAGGTGCGGTGCTTGACCAGCACCTCGACGTCGGACCCCTCGGCCAGCAGCGGCTCGGCGGGGCCGTGCAGGTCGCGCTCGCAGTACGGCGCGTGCTCGAGCAGCTGCCCGTAGCGCGAGAGGTAGCGCCGCGGCGGGGCGACGTGGCTGTTGGCCTCGATGGCGTAGAGCCGGCTCGGCTCGGCCGGCCGCCACCGGTGCGCGGTCGCGCGCGGCACCACCACGTAGTCGCCGGCCCGGTAGGACACCGCCCCGAAGACCGTCTCGACGACCCCGCTGCCGGTCTCGACGAAGACGCACTCGTCGCCGAGGGCGTTGCGGTAGAGCGGGGAGGGCTCGACCCCGGTGACGACGTAGGAGATGCGCACGTCGTTGTTGCCCAGCACCTGGCGGCGACCGGTGACCGCGTCGGGCCCGGTCTCGAGGTCGTGCAGGCGCAGGTGCCGCGGCGCGAGCGGGTGGTTGGGGGTGCGGGACTGGTCGGGCAGCTCCCAGACGTCGGTGGCCACCAGCGCGGAGGGCACGCCGCGGTGGTAGAGCAGGGAGGAGTCGGAGGAGAAGCCCTCCTCCCCCATCAGCTCCTCGCGGTAGAGCCGGCCCTCGGGGTCGCGCAGCTGGGTGTGCCGCTTGCCGGGCACCTCGCCGAGTCGTCGGTAGTAGGCCACCGCCCAGTCTCCTCCTGTTCGAAAGTCGGACAGATGTGTCCGCTATCCGCGTCGTGGTAAGAGTAGCCGCGTGCCTGCCACCACGGAACCTCTCTGGCGCGGCCTCGTCGACGACGCCGCGATCTTCCCGCCCGGCGACGCGCCGCTCGACGCCGCCCTGGCTGCCTACCGCGAGCGCGAGGAGCCGCTGGTCGGCGCCTTCGTGCTGCGCGACACCGACCTGCCGCAGGTCGACCCCGGCCCGCCGCTGGCCGTGGTGCTGACCGGCGGCGCCGGCCAGGTGGCCGGACCGGCCGCCCTCGCCACCCGCCACGGGCACACGCTGGCCCGCCTCGAGGTCGCGCTGCGCGACCTCGACGACCTGCCCGGCAACGCGCGCCGGGTCGCGGCGGCCGTCGACGCGGCGCGCGCCACCGGCGACCTCGACGACGACGTCGCGGTGCACGTCGAGCTGCCCGCCCTGCCCGGCGAGCCGACGCACGGCTGGCTGGCCGCGGCCGACGAGGTCGCCTCGGCCGAGCTGCTGCTCAAGCTGCGCACCGGCGGCCTCGACGCCGACGCCCACCCCGACTCCCCCACGCTGGCCGCCTGGATCGACGCGGCCCTCGACCGAGAGACCGCCTTCAAGTGCACCGCCGGGCTGCACCGCGCGGTGCGCCACACCGGCGCCGACGGCATCGAGCGGCACGGCTTCCTCAACCTGCTGCTCGCGACCCGGCGCGCCTTCGACGGCGCGAGCCGCGACGACGTGGTCGCCACCCTCGAGGAGCGCGACGGCGCGGCGCTGGCCGCCGCCGTCACCGAGGACCTCGCCGGCGCGCGCCGCTGGTTCCGCTCCTTCGGCTCCTGCTCGGTCTCCGAGCCGCTCACCGACCTCGACGCCCTGGGGGTGCTCGCATGACCGACCACGACGGCTCCACCGAGGACAGGCGCGAGGACAGGGGCGGCTTCGGCCCCGACCACCTGCCGTACGCCGTCTTCTCGCGCGACGGCGGCCCGCGCCGGGTCGGCGTGCGGCTGGGCGACACGGTGCTCGACCTGCACGAGGCGACCGGGCGGCCGGAGCTCGAGTCGCGCTCGCTCAACGCGTTCATGGCCCTGGGCCCGGAGGTGTGGCGCCAGACCCGCGAGCAGGCGACCGAGCTGGCCCGCACCGCGCGGGGCGTCCCGCTCGCCGAGGTGGAGCTGCACCAGCCCTTCGAGGTCGCCGACTACGTCGACTTCTACGCCTCCGAGCACCACGCGACCAACCTGGGCCGGATGTTCCGCCCCGGCAGCGAGCCGCTGCTGCCGAACTGGAAGCACCTGCCGGTGGCCTACCACGGCCGCGCCGGCACGGTCGTGCCGAGCGGCACCCCCGTCGTGCGCCCGTCGGGACAGCGTCGGCCCGGGCCGGGCCAGGGCGACGCCCCGGTCTTCGGACCCTCGCAGCGCCTCGACATCGAGGCCGAGCTCGGCTTCGTGGTCGGCGCCCCCTCCTCGCTCGGCGACCCCGTGCCGGCTGCCGGGCTGGCCGAGCACGTCTTCGGCGTGGTGGGCGTCAACGACTGGTCGGCACGTGACATCCAGGCCTGGGAGTACGTGCCGCTCGGCCCGTTCCTCGGCAAGTCGTTCGCGACCTCGGTCAGCCACTGGGTGACCCCGCTGGCCGCGCTCGAGGCCGCGTGGTGCGACCTGCCCGGCCAGGACCCCCGCCCGCTGGACTACCTCGACCCCGGCCACACCCGCGGGCTCGACGTCGACGTCGAGGTGGTGCTCAACGGCGAGGTGGTCAGCCGCCCGCGCTACCGCACGACGTACTGGTCGCCGGGGCAGATGCTGGCGCACCTGACGGTCAACGGCGCCAGCCTGCGCACCGGCGACCTCTACGCCAGCGGCACCATCAGCGGACCGGGCGACGACGAGGTCGGCTCGCTGATCGAGCTGTGGCGCGGCGAGCGGTTCCTCGACGACGGCGACGAGGTGGTGCTGCGCTACAGCGCCCCCGGCACCGCCGGGGGGCGGATCACGCTCGGCGAGGTCAGCGGGCGGGTGCTCCCGGCCCGCTAGGGCCCCTGGCTAAGCATAGGCTTGCCTAAGTACACTCCTGGCATGAGCGAGCTGCCCCGGCTGATGCCGACGGACCCCGAGATGTTCCGCGCGACGGTCCTGAGCAGCGCGAGGGTCTCCACGTCCTTCCAGCGGGTCACGCTCGGCGGGCCCGGGCTCGACGGCTTCGCCTGGCAGGGCCACGACCACTGGTTCCGCTTCTTCGTGCCCGCCACCCCCGGGGCCGCGCTGGTGCTCCCCGAGGTCGAGGGCCGCTCCTGGTGGCAGGCCTACCTGGCCATCGAGGAGGCGCAGCGCCCGCACTGCAGCAACTACACCGTCGCCGACCTGCGCCGCACCGACGGCAGGGACACAGCCACCGAGATCGACGTCGACGTCGTGCTGCACGCCGACGAGACCGGGCAGCTGGCCGGCCGGGTCGCCCGCTGGGCGGTCGCCGCCACCCCGGGCACCCCCGTGGCGCTGCTCGACCAGGGGCCGATGTTCGACCCGCCCGCCGACACCCACCGCGTGCACCTGGCCGCCGACGAGAGCGGGCTGCCGGGCGTGCGCGGGATCCTGCGCGACCTCGCCGCCGACACCGCGGGCACCGCGGTCATCGAGGTGCCGACCGCTGACGACGTCGAGCCGGGGCTTGCGCACCCCGACGGCGTCGAGGTCACCTGGGTCATCCGCGAGGGCCGTCACGACCGCCCGGGCGCCGCCGCCCTGCAGGCCGTGCAGGCCCGCAGCGGGCCGGTCGACCCGCTCGACTACGCCTTCGTGGTCGGTGAGTCCACGCTGGCCACGGGCGCACGCCGCCACCTGCGCCGCGGCGGCCTGCCCGCCGCGCGCATCTGCTTCTCCGGGTTCTACAAGGCCCACCCGCACCCCCAGCCCGTCGCCTAGGCTCGGCGGGGTGAGCGACCCCGTGCAGCTGGGCCAGCACCCGCCCGCCGGCCACGTCCTGGCCCACCTCAGCGACCCGCACCTGCTCGCCGGTGGCGCGCTGCAGTACGACGTCGTGGACCCCGAGTCCGGCCTGGTGCTCGCCCTCGAGCGGCTGCGCCGGATGAGCCCCGCGCCCCAGGCGCTGGTCTTCACCGGCGACCTGGCCGACCGCGCCGAGCCGGCGGCGTACGCGCGGCTGCGCGAGCTGGTCGAGCCGGCCGCGGCCGAGATGGGCGCGCAGGTGGTGTGGGTGATGGGCAACCACGACGAGCGCGAGCCCTACGCCCGGGGGCTCTTCGGCGAGGACGCCGACCCCGGGGCGCCGCAGGACCGGGTGCACGACGTCGACGGGCTGCGGGTGATCTCGCTCGACACCAGCGTGCCGGGCTACCACCACGGCGAGCTGACGCCGGCCCAGCTGGTGTGGCTGGCCGAGGAGCTGGCCGTGCCCGCCCCGCACGGCACGGTCCTGGCGATGCACCACCCACCGATCCCGCTGCCGATGCTGCGGGCCGCCGAGACGATCGAGCTCGCCGACCAGCACCTGCTCGCCGAGGTGGTCGCGGGCTCCGACGTGCGCGTGATCCTCGGCGGGCACTACCACTACTCCAGCCACTCGACCGTGGCCGGCGTCCCGGTCAGCGTGGCGTCGGCGTCCTGCTACACCACCGACCCGGCCCCGCTCGAGCGCTTCGTGTCGGGCGTCGACGGCCACCAGGGCCTCAACACCGTGCACGTGTACGCCGACCGCGTGGTGCACACGGTCGTGCCGCTGTCGCCGGCTCCCGAGGTCAGCGGCTTCCCCTCCGACGTCGTGGCCCAGGTCGAGGCGCTGAGCCCCGAGGAGCGCCGCGAGCTGATCTCGCGCAAGGACTCGCCCTTCAACGCCGGGACCTTGCCCGTCGACTGAGTCCCGTCGACTGAGTCCCGTCGACCGAGCCCCGTCAGTCGCGGCGGCGCCGCGCGGCCCGGCGGTGCAGCAGCAGCGCGCCCAACGTGGCCGGCACGACCAGGGCCAGGCCGGCCGCGGTGGAGGCGTCGACCCGCTCGGCGGTGACGCTGCCCTTGCGGCGCGGCCGCAGGTCCCGGGGCTTCAGGGGCTTGACGTCGCCGATGGTCGAGCCGTCGTAGCGGAAGACGTCGAAGCCGCGGACCAGGTCGTTGGCGTAGCCGAAGAAGGAGCCGTTCCTGCGGATCTTGTTGGTCTTGAAGGACCAGGCGTCGGAGTCGGGCATCGTGAAGTGGCCGACCTCCTTCATGCCGACCCCGTCGCCGAAGGCGATGGTGGCCGGCCCGGCGAGCGGGTCGGTGGCGGCGTCGGCCAGCCCGGAGATGTCCAGGACGCGCACGCCCTTGGCGTACCAGGCGATGGTGAGCAGCTGCTGGCGCGGGTAGATCCGCAGCACGTGGGAGGTGCAGGTGGCGCCGTCCTGGACCGAGTAGGCCGGGGCGAACCAGGCGCCGATCTTGACGGGCGCGGTCTCGAGGTCGCCGGTGACGTCGTAGAGGTGCAGCCCGCCGCCGGGGCACTCCACCGACGCGGCCGCGCCGGCACGCTCGTCGGTGACGACCAGGATCGTGCGCTTGGTGCCGTCGGAGTCCTTGAGCGTGACCGGGTCGGCCTGGTGGGAGACGTTGACGGCCGGGTCTACGATCTGGCCGAGGATCTCGGGGGCGGCCGGGTCGGTGGTGTCGAGCACGAGCGTCTGCGAGAGCGCGGCGGAGTAGGCGCGGGTGCCGTCGGCGCTGAAGGTGATGTCGTGCGACTCCGAGCCCAGCGAGGTGGGCACGAAGGGGATCACGAAGTCCTGAACCTTGACCGGACGGGTCGGGCGGCGGATGTCGTAGATGGTGATGTGCGGCTCGGAACCGGCGGTGAGCAGGTCGGAGTTGGAGTTGTAGAGCCACTTGCCGCTGGGGTGGATGGTCATGTTGTGCGAGCCCGCGCCCACCGGCAGCCAGCTGACGGTGCCGGGGCGCCTCGGGTCGGTCAGGTCGACGATGACGGTGCCGGCGTCGCCGGCCTCGAGGCCCAGCTCGGTGCCGCAGCGCGAGGCGGCGCCGGCGGCGCCCACGGTGCCGTCGGCGGTGTAGCTGGCCAGCACCCGGCCGCGGCGCTTCCAGACCTGGATGTCGCCCTGGGAGATCTTGCAGTCGTAGACCGAGACCGGCTTCGGCCTGCGGGGCCGGGTGATGTCGGTGACCTGCAGGCCGCCACCCAGCGTGCCGGCCAGGGCGTACTCGCGCTTGCCGAGCCGCATGAACTCGATGTCCGTGCCGTTCTGCGCCTCGCCGGTGTCGTCGTACTGCAGGTTGGCGACGTGCTTCATCGCCTCCCCGGTGCCCTCGGTGGCGACCTCGGCCGCACGCGTGTTGGTGGGCAGGTCACCGCCCTGGTGGGCCAGCGCCGGCGGCGCCGCGAGCAGCGAGCCCATCGCGGTCAGGGTCAGGGCGAGCAGGGCAGAGCCGGCACGACGCGTCATGCCCCCACAACGCCTCGCGGGCGCCGCGGTTACGCGGTGCCGGCGGCGGGCCGGGGCAGGCCGTCAGCTGCGACCGCCCGACACCCAGCGGGCGTTGACGACGACGTTGGCCTGGTAGCCGCCGCGAGCGGCGTCGTACTCGCCACCGCAGGTCACCAGGTTCAGCTCGCGTCGCCCCGCCCCCGCGTACACCCGCTGCGCGGGGAAGTCGGCGTTCGCGTAGGTGCGGACGCTGCGGACGACGAAGGTGGCGGTGCTGGCGTCGTCGAGGCGGACCGAGACCCGGTCACCGGCCTCGAGCTCGTCGAGGCGGGCGAACACGGCCGGGCCGTCGACCGAGTCGACGTGACCCAGGATGACGGCCGGGCCGGGTGCGCCCGGTGGTGGGCCGAGGCGGTACCAGCCGGCGAGCGCCGGGTCCTGCGGCACCTCCACGGTGCCGTCGGGCTGGAGACCCAGCCCGACCAGCGGGGTGGAGAGGCCGAGCCGGGGCACCGCCAGCTGGACGGGTCGCGGTGACCGGGGGGCAGCCTCCTCCGAGTCCGAGGAGGTCGCTCGCGGCGGCGGCGCGAGGCCCGCGGGCGGGGTCGCGACGGCGGCGCCGGCTCGAGCGCTGCTCTCGCCGGCCGGAGCGGCGCCACCGCCCCACAGGGTCAGGCACACGGCCCCGGCCAGACCGAGGGCCAGCGCCGGCGCCCACCACCCCTTGGGGCGGCGGCGGGCGTGCCGGGCAGCGCCGCGCGAGCGGCTCACCTGCTGGCGGAGACGGTCGCTCCCGGCCGACGGGCTCCACGCAGCACGGCGGCGCCGGCACCCCCCAGGCAGAGCAGGCCGAGGCCCAGCCAGGCGGCGTCACCGAACGGACCCGGCAGCCGCCCGGTCGCCGGGTGCCCGGTCGGGACCGGGGTGTCGCCGCCCGGGGCGTCCGGCCCCGCGGGGCCTCCCGCCCCGCTGCCCGAGCCGCCCGAACCATCCGAGCCGCCCGAGCCGCCCGAGCCGCCCGAGCCGCTGGTGGCGGTGGCGGTGGCGGTGGAGGTCGGCGTCGCCGTGGGCGACGAGGTCGGGCTGACCGTCGGGCTGACCGTAGGAGTGGCCGTCGGGCTGGCCGTGGGAGTGGCGGTGGGGCTGGTCGTGGGGGTGGGGGTCGGCGCGAGGCAGGCCGGGCTCGAGACGGTGTTGGTGTCCAGCGAGACCTGGCCGTTGCGGGCCAGGACGCGTCCCTCGATGGTCGCACCGGTCTGGAGGCTGATAGAGGACAGGGCGAGCACCGAGCCGACGAAGCGAGAGGTGGTGCCGATGGTGGCCGAGCTGCCCACCTGCCAGTAGACGTTGCACGCCCGGGCCCCGCCGATGAGCGCGACCGTGCTGCTGGAGGCCGTGATCAGCGTGGAGCCGGCCTGGAACACGAACACGGCGTTCGGGTCGCCCTGGGCGTCCAGGGTCACGGTCCCGGTCAGGGACATCGCGTTGGCGGCGTTGTAGACCCCGGCGACCAGGGTCCGACCGCCGAGGTCCTGGCTGGTGAAGTCGACGACGGGGCCGCGGGCGGCGGCGTCGTCGTAGGCCGTGACCAGGTCGTCCTTGGCCTGCAGCGCGACGGCGTCGGCCGCGTGGATCGTCCCGTTGGTGACCTCGCCGGGCGGGAACCCGGTGACGGCGCTGCCGGGGCTGACACCCAGGTCTCCGGAGACCACGCTGGGCCCGGTGTTGGTGACGGTGGTGCCCGCCAGGACGGCGAAGGGCGTGGCGGTGCCGAGACCCACGGGCGGCTGGGCGGCCACCGCGGTCCCGTGCAGGGCCAGGACGGTGAGGAGGGCGGCGCTCGAGACGCCGAGGGACAGGATGAGGGAACGCAAGGTCGACACGAGGTCTCCGGGGGGATAGCCGGAGGGCGACAAGAGTCAATGGGGGGCAGGTGCCATCTAGTCCGGGTGACAGGACTGTAACCCAGATCACACGCTTCTCGGCATCGGCGCGGCGTCTGCCTTGGCGCACGAGAAGGGCCCCCGGTCGGCATGACGCCGACCGGGGGCCCTGTGCACCGCTGTGGCAGATGAAGGATTCGAACCTTCGAAGGCAAAAGCCGACGGATTTACAGTCCGCTCCCATTGGCCGCTCGGGCAATCTGCCGGGTGCTGTCGTGCGGGCGTTTGGCCACGCGACAACGAGACGAAACAATAGCGCAGCCCCCGGGTGCGACCGCAAACCGTCGCGGCACCCCGCGCAGGCCAGCCTCGCACCCCGACCAGACCGCTACGACCGAGAACCAGGTGGACCCCATGGCCGACTCGTCCTTCGACATCGTCTCCAAGATCGACCGCCAGGAGGTCGACAACGCGCTCGGGCAGACCGCCCGCGAGATCGCGACCCGCTTCGACTTCAAGGGCACCGGCGCGAGCATCGAGTGGTCCGGCGAGCAGGCCATCGAGATCACCGCCTCCGCCGACGACCGCGCCAGCGCGGTGCTCGACGTCTTCAAGGGCAAGCTCGTCAAGCGCGACGTGTCGCTGAAGGTGCTCGATGCCTCCGAGCCGCGTCCCTCGGGCCAGCAGTCGAAGATCTCGATCGCGCTCAAGGAGGGCATCTCCTCCGAGGACGCCAAGAAGGTCTCCAAGCTGATCCGCGACGAGGGCCCCAAGGGCGTCAAGGCGCAGATCCAGGGCGACGAGCTGCGGGTCTCCTCCAAGAAGCGCGACGACCTCCAGGAGGTCATCTCGCTGGTCAAGGGCCAGGACTACGACTTCGCGGTGCAGTTCACGAACTACCGCTGAGAGCACATCCGGGCCACCCGCGCGGACGAGGTCCGCTCCTCGGCGCAGGCACGGACCCGCTACGCCCCCGCCGTACAGTGGAGGGCGTCCGGCGAGCCCGGAAACACCGAGAACTAGAACAGGTTCTCATTCCGACATACCCCAAGTATGCTCGGCCGGTCTGTCCGCGCAGCGATCACAGGAGTGGCACCTCGTGTCCGAGAACACCAAGCAGGTCAAGCAGCTCGACCGCGTCATCATCCGCTTCGCGGGCGACTCCGGCGACGGCATGCAGCTGACCGGCGACCGGTTCACCGCCGAGTCGGCCTCCTTCGGCAACGACCTGGTGACGTTGCCCAACTTCCCCGCCGAGATCCGGGCCCCCCAGGGGACGCTCCCGGGCGTCAGCTCCTTCCAGGTGCACTTCGCCGACCACGACATCCTCACCCCCGGCGACGCCCCCGACGTGCTGGTGGCGATGAACCCGGCGGCCCTCAAGGCCAACCTCGGCGACCTGCCCAAGGGCGCGACGATCATCGTCGACACCCACGACTTCTCCGCGCGCAACCTGACCAAGGCCGGCTACGACGCCAACCCGCTCGACCTGCTCGAGACGCCCGGCTCCGAGCTCGACGGCTTCAACGTGCACCCGGTCGACCTGACCGGCATCACGGTCGGCGCGGTGAAGGAGTTCGGGCTCTCGCGCAAGGACGCCGCCCGGGCCAAGAACATGTTCGCGCTGGGCCTGCTGTCGTGGATGTACGGGCGTCCCACCGAGGGCACCGAGACGTTCCTGGCCCGCAAGTTCGCCAAGGACGCCGCGGTCCGCGACGCCAACCTGACCGCCTTCCGCGCCGGCTGGAACTACGGCGAGACCACCGAGACCTTCGTGGTCCGCTACGAGGTCAAGCCGGCCCCGATGTCGGCCGGCACCTACCGCAACATCACCGGCAACCTCGCGCTGTCCTACGGCCTGGTGGCCGCGGGCGTGCAGTCGGGCCTGCCGCTGTTCCTGGGCTCCTACCCGATCACCCCGGCCAGCGACATCCTCCACGAGCTCAGCAAGCACAAGGGCTTCGGCGTCACCACGTTCCAGGCCGAGGACGAGATCGCCGGCGTCGGCGCCGCCATCGGCGCCTCCTTCTCGGGCGCGCTCGGCGTCACCACCACCTCCGGGCCCGGTGTGGCCCTGAAGTCCGAGGCCATCGGTCTGGCCGTGATGACCGAGCTGCCGCTGCTGGTCGTCGACGTCCAGCGCGGCGGGCCCTCGACCGGCCTGCCCACCAAGACCGAGCAGGCCGACCTGCTGCAGGCGATGTTCGGGCGCAACGGCGAGGCACCCGTGCCGATCGTGGCGCCCCAGTCGCCGGGCGACTGCTTCGACGCCGCCATCGAGGCCGCGCGGATCGCCATCACCTACCGCACCCCGGTGATGCTGCTCTCCGACGGCTACCTGGCCAACGGCTCCGAGCCGTGGCGGATCCCCGAGGTCGCCGACCTGCCGGTCATCGACCCCGGCTTCGCCACCGCGACCAACCACACCTCGACCAGCACCGCCAAGGACGGCACGGTCACCGAGACCGAGGAGTTCTGGCCCTACCTGCGCGACGAGGAGACCCTGGCCCGGCCCTGGGCCGTGCCCGGCACCCCCGGCCTCGAGCACCGCATCGGCGGGCTCGAGAAGGGCGAGGGCCACGGCAACATCTCCTACGACCCGGCCAACCACGAGCTGATGGTGCGCACCCGCCAGGCCAAGGTCGACCGGATCGCCGAGTCGCTGCCGCCGCTCGAGGTCGACGACCCCTCGGGCGACGCCAAGGTGCTGGTGCTCGGGTGGGGCTCGACCTACGGCCCGATCGGCGCCGGCGTACGCCGCGTGCGACGCGCCGGCTACCACGTCGCGCAGACCCACCTGCGCCACCTCAACCCGTTCCCCCAGGACCTCGGCGAGGTCCTCGCCCGCTACGACAAGGTCCTCGTGCCCGAGATGAACCTCGGCCAGCTCTCGATGCTGCTGCGCGCGAAGTACCTCGTCGACGCCATCGGCCACCACCAGGTCAACGGCATGCCCCTCAAGGCCGCCGAGCTCGCCCAGGTCATCGGCGAGCTCGTCGCCGAGGCCGAGGGCATCCCCGCCGACCAGCTCGACCTCTCCGTCGCGACCAGCCAGGAGGTCCACCAGTGACGCTCACCTCGAACCGCTCCGACCTGCCGACCCCGGGCCTGCGCTCGGGCACCGAGTCGGTGCCCACCACCGACCAGCCGCAGACCGGCAAGGACTTCACCTCCGACCAGGAGGTGCGCTGGTGCCCCGGCTGCGGCGACTACGCCGTGCTCAAGGCCGTGCAGTCGTTCCTGCCCGACCTCGGGCTGCGCCGCGAGAACATCGTCTTCGTCTCGGGCATCGGCTGCTCCAGCCGCTTCCCCTACTACCTCGACACCTACGGCATGCACTCGATCCACGGCCGCGCGCCGTCGATCGCCACCGGCATCGCCACGGCCCGCGAGGACCTGTCGGTCTGGGTCGTCACCGGCGACGGCGACGCGCTCTCGATCGGTGGCAACCACCTGATCCACGCGCTGCGCCGCAACGTCAACATGACCATCCTGCTGTTCAACAACCGCATCTACGGCCTCACCAAGGGCCAGTACTCCCCCACCTCCGAGGCCGGCAAGGTCACCAAGTCCACCCCGATGGGCTCGGTCGACCACCCCTTCAACCCGGTCTCGCTCGCGCTGGGCGCCGAGGCGTCGTTCGTGGCCCGCACCATCGACTCCGACCGCAAGCACCTCACCGAGGTGCTCGCCGCGGCCGCCGCCCACCGGGGCACCTCCCTGGTCGAGATCTACCAGAACTGCCCGATCTTCAACGACGGCGCCTTCGACGCGATCAAGGACCGCGACACCAAGGCCGACGCGATCATCCCGCTGGTGCACGGCGAGCCGATCACCTTCGGCGTGCCCACCGAGGACGGTCGCGCCACCAAGGGCGTGGCCCACGACCCGGCCACCGGCGGCGTGCGCGTCGTCGAGGTGGGCGACGGTGAGGGGCAGCTGGCCGAGAGCGAGCTGCTGGTCCACGACGCGCACAACCCCGACCCGTCGGTCGCGTTCGCGATCAGCAGGCTCACCGACGCGGGCTACCTGCACACCAGCCCCATCGGGATCTTCCGCCAGGTCGAGCGGGCGACGTACGACGACGAGGCGCGCACCCAGCTCGCCACCGCGGGCGCCGCGAGCGACGCTGACCCGGCCGACCGTCTCAGCGCGCTGATCACGGGTGCCGACACCTGGACGGTCGTCTAACCCCACGTGGCCGAGTCCCGCCGCGGTGTCCTCCTGGGGGCAGCCGCCTACCTGATGTGGGGAGCCTTCCCCCTCTACTTCCCGCTGCTCGAACCCGCCGGCTCGCTCGAGATGCTCGGTCACCGGGTGGTGTGGTCGGCCGTGACGATGGTGGTCGTCGTGGTGGCCCTGAGCCAGCTGGCGGCCCTGCGCGCCCTGCTGGCCGACCGGCGGCGCACGACGCTGCTGCTCGCGGCCGCCGTCACCATCACCGTCAACTGGGGCGTCTACATCTACGGCGTCACCCACGACCGGGTGGTCGAGACGGCGCTGGGCTACTACATCAACCCGCTGGTGACGGTGCTGATGGGCGTGCTGCTGCTCGGCGAGCGGATGCGGCGCCTGCAGGTGGTCGCGCTCGGCGTGGCCGCGGTCGCGGTGGCGGTGCTGACCGTCGGCTACGGCCGCCCGCCCTGGGTGGCCATGGCCCTGGCCCTGTCCTTCGGCACCTACGGGCTGCTGAAGAAGACCGCCAACGCCGGCGCGGTGCCCAGCCTGACCCTCGAGACCCTCTTCATCGCGCCGGTCGCCCTGGCCTACCTCGCGTTCCTGGGCAGCAGCGGCGCGGCGGAGTTCGGCGACAACGGGCTGGTGCACGCGCTCCTGCTGACCACCACCGGCGTGGTGACCGCGATCCCGCTGCTGTGCTTCGGCGCGGCCGCCACCCGCATCCCCCTCACCACCATCGGGCTGCTGCAGTACCTCACCCCGACGCTGCAGTTCCTGCTCGGCGTCCTCTACTTCCGTGAGGACATGCCCGCGGCCCGCTGGATCGGCTTCGTGCTGGTGTGGGTGGCGCTGGTGATCTTCACGTTCGAGGCGCTGCGGCACCGGCGCCGCCAGCTGCGGCTGACCGTCGCCGCGGCCGTCGGCTGACGCGCCCCGCCGGCCGGGACGTCATACGTCACGCACGGACGGACGTCCCGCCCGTATGACGTCCTGCAGGGGCCGCGGCGGGGCTCAGCCGGTACGGACGGCCACGAGGTCGGCGAAGGCCTCGAGGGCCTCGCGCACGGGGCCGGAGGGCAGCACGCCGAGGTGGCCCTTGGCCTCCTGGGCCTGCGCGACGACGTAGGCGCGGGCCTGGTCCATCGCCGGGTGGGCGCGCAGCAGCCCGAGGGCCTCGGCGAGCGCGGCGTCGTCGGTGAGGTCGGCGTCGAGCAGCTCGAGCAGGCGTACGTCGGCGGGGTCGCTCGACCCGGCGGCGCTCGCGCGCGCCATCAGCACCGGCAGCGTCGGCACGCCCTCGCGCAGGTCGGTGCCGGGGGTCTTGCCGGACTCGTCGGTCTCGGAGGCCACGTCGAGGATGTCGTCGGAGAGCTGGAAGGCGGCGCCGACGATCTCGCCGTAGGCGGCCAGCGCCTCCTCGACCTCGCGGGGGGCGCCGCTGAAGCGGGCGCCGTAGCGCGCGGACGTGGCGATCAGCGAGCCGGTCTTGCCGGCCACCACGTCGAGGTAGTGCTGCAGCGGGTCCTCGTCGGGGCCGGGGGTGACCGTCTCGAGGATCTGGCCCTCGACGAGCCGGGTGAAGGTCTCGGCCTGGATGCGCACCGCGTCGGCGCCCAGGCGGGCGGTGAGCTCGGAGGAGCGGGCGAAGAGGAAGTCACCGGTGAGGATGGCGACCAGGTTGTCCCAGCGGGCGTTGGCCGAGTCGGCGCCGCGGCGCAGGTCGGCCTCGTCCATCACGTCGTCGTGGTAGAGCGAGCCGACGTGGGTGATCTCGACGACGCAGGCCGCGGTCAGCACGTCGTCGCAGCCCGGCTCGGGACCGGTCTCGGCGGCCAGCAGCACCAGCAGCGGCCGGAACCTCTTGCCGCCGGCCGACATCAGGTGCGCCGCGGCCTCGGAGACGTACTTCGTGCGTCCCTGGACGTGGCCGGCCAGGAGCTCCTCGATGGTGTCGAGGCGCTGCTGCAGGCGCGCGGCCAGGGCCTCGTCGGTGACGGGCAGTGCCAGGTTGGCCAGGGGCGGGGTCGAGCTCACCTGATGAATTGTCCGGCATCGGCCGCGAGGTCGAGCACCGGCCCCGGCAGCACGCCGAGCGCCAGGGTGCCCACGACCCCGACCACGATGACCGCGGTCGTCAGCGGCGACGGCGTGGTCACCGAGGCGACCTCGCCCTCGGGCACGGCGAAGTACATGACGCGGATCAGGCGGATGTAGAAGAACACCGACACCACGCTGGCCGCGATCGCCACCGCCACCACCGGCCAGGCCCCCGCCGACAGCGCGACGGTGAAGACCGCCCACTTGCCGGTGAAGCCGGCGGTCAGCGGGATGCCGGCCATCGAGAGCAGGAAGAACGCGAACGCCCCGGCCACCAGCGGCGAGCGCGCGCCCAGGCCGGCCCAGCGCTCCATCGCGCTCGCCTCGCCCGAGGAGTCGCGCACCAGGGTGACCACGGCGAAGGCCCCGACCGTGGCGAAGCTGTAGGTGAGCAGGTAGAACAGCACCGACTGCAGCGAGGTGACCTGGCCCTCGGCCAGCGCTCCGGCGCCCTGGACGCCGAGCACGCCGGTGAGCAGGAAGCCGGTGTGCGCGATCGCCGAGTAGGCCAGCATCCGCTTCACGTCGGTCTGCACGATGGCCAGCACGGCCCCGACCAGCATGGTCAGGATCGCCACCACCCACAGCATCGGCTGCCACGACCAGCGCTCGGCGCCGAAGGCGACGTAGAGCAGGCGCAGGATCGCGCCGAACGCCGCGATCTTGGTGCCGGCGGCCATGAAGGCGGTCACCGCGGTGGGGGCGCCCTGGTAGACGTCGGGCGTCCAGGCCTGGAACGGCACCGCGCCGACCTTGAAGAGCAGGCCGACCATCAGCATCCCGATGCCCACGAGCAGCAGCCCGCGGTTCTCGGTGTCGTTGCGCACCGCCTCGTCGATGGCCGCGAAGCTCATCGAGCCGGCGAAGCCGTAGACCAGCGCGACGCCGTAGAGGAAGAAACCGGAGGAGAAGGCGCCGAGCAGGAAGTACTTCAGCGCGGCCTCCTGGCTCAGCAGGCGGCGGCGGCGCGCCAGCCCGGCCAGCAGGTAGAGCGGCAGCGAGAGCACCTCGAGGGCCACGAAGAGCGTCAGCAGGTCGGCGGCCGCCGGGAAGAGCATCATGCCGGTGACCGCGAACATCAGCAGCGGGTAGACCTCGGTGTGGTCGAGCGCCTGGGTACGACGCTCGGCCTCGGTGCCCGGGAGGGCCGCGGCCTGGCCGGCGAAGGCCGAGACCCCGCTCTCGAGGCGGCGCTCGGCGAAGAGCGCGACCCCGGTGAGCGCGAAGACCAGCAGCATCCCCCACAGGAAGACGGTGGGCCCGTCGACCGCCACGGCGCCCGCGGCGCCGAGGAGGCCGCGCGCGGCGCCGCCCTCGGTGACCTCGAGGTCCATGCCGACCAGGACGGTGCCGACGAGCGCGGCGAGCAGGCCGGCGACGGCCAGCACGAGCTGGACGACGTGGCGGCGCCCGCGGGGCAGGAACGCCTCGGCGAGCACGCCCAGGCAGGCCACGCCGAAGACGACGAAGAGCGGCCAGATGCTGCCGTACTCCATCAACGGCTGGGTGAACTCGCCCATCAGTTCTCGCCCTCCTCGGCGGTGTCGGAGTCGCTGTGGGCCTCGGCCTCGGCCGGGGCACCCACCTCCGGCGGGTCGTCGCTGACGCCCACCTGCTCGAGCAGCTCACCGACGTAGGGGTCGGCGGCCTCCATCAGGGGCATCGGGTAGAAGCCGAAGAGCACCAGGCCCACGAAGAGCGGGGCCACGGCGACCAGCTCGCGGGTGGACAGGTCGCGGCTCGTGCGCACGCCCGCCGCGACCGGCTCGACGCTCGGACCGGTCATCGTGCGCTGGTACATCCACAGCGCGTAGATGGCCGCCAGCACGATGCCGGTGACCGCGACCGCGCCGACGTACCAGGCGTAGTCGAAGGCCGCGATGATCACGAGCATCTCGGAGACGAAGGTGCTCAGGCCCGGCAGGCCCAGCGCGGCCAGGCCGGCGACCAGGAACAGCCCGGCCAGCACCGGCGTGACCTTCTCGGCCCCGCCCATCTCGCGGATCGAGGCGGTGCCCCGGCGCGAGACGACGTAGCCGGCGACCAGGAACAGCGCCGCGGTGCCCAGGCCGTGGTTGACCATGTAGAGGATCGAGCCGGTGCCGCCCTGGCTGGAGAAGACGAAGATGCCCAGGGTGATGAAGCCGAAGTGGCTCAGCGACGTGAGGCCGATCAGGCGCATCAGGTCGTCCTGGCCGATCGCCACGAGAGCGCCGTAGACGATCGAGACCAGCGCGAGCACCACGACCAGCGGGGTGGCCCACTGCGAGGCCTCGGGGAACAGGCCCAGGCAGAAGCGCAGCATCCCGAAGGTGCCGATCTTGTCGAGCACGCAGACCAGCAGCACCGCGGTGCCCGGCGTCGCGCGCTCGGTGGCGTCTGCCAGCCACGTGTGCACCGGGAAGAGCGGCGCCTTGATCGCGAAGGCGATGAAGAAGGCCGCGAAGAGCCAGCGCCCGGCGGCGGTGTCGATGTCGAGGGCGGCCAGGTCGGAGAGCAGGTACGACGGCGTGCCCTGCTGGGCGGAGACGACGTACAGGCCGATGACGCCACCGAGCAGCACCAGGCCGCCGGCGAGCTGGAACATCAGGAACTTCACCGCGGCGGCGCTGCGACCGGCGCGGCCGAAGCCGCCGACGAGGAAGTAGGCCGGGATCAGGGTCGCCTCGAAGACGACGTAGAAGAGGAACACGTCGGTGGCCAGGAAGACCGCCAGCGAGAGCGCCTCGAGGGCCAGGGTCCAGGCCACGAACGCCGCCGGGGAGCCCTGGGCGCCGCCGTCGAGGTAGCCCTCGTCGTCGCGCCAGGAGGCCAGCAGCACGACCGGCACCAGGACCACGGTCAGCAGCACCAGCAGCAGGCCGAGGCCGTCGACGCCCAGGGCGTAGTGCACCCCGAAGGCGCTGATCCAGTCGTGGGTCTCGGTGAGCTGCATGCCGCCGTCGACGTCGTACTGCAGCGCGACCGCGACGGCGAGCGCCAGGGTGCCCAGCGAGACGCCGAGGCCGACCTGCTTGGTCAGCGCGGCCGAGCCGCGCACGAAGGGCACCGCCACCGCGCCCACGAGGGGCAGCAGGACGAGCAGGCTGAGCCAGGGGAGGTCGGACATCAGAGGTTCACCACCAGGAGCGCAGCGAGGACGAGGACGACCCCGCCGACGACGGAGAGGGCGTAGGAGCGCACGAAGCCGTTCTGGACCTTGCGCAGCTGGGCACCGAGCGCGGCGGTGACTCCGGCGCTGCCGGTGAACAGCCCGTCGACCAGGCTCCGGTCACCGCGGGTGAGCCCCGCGGTGGCGTGCCGGCCGGGGTTGATCACCAGGGTCTCGTTGATGGTGTCGCCGTAGAGGTCCGCGCGGGCGGCGCGGGTGGCGAACGAGACGTCCTGGGGCGCGGTGACCGGCACCGGGCGCTTGCCGACGAGCAGCCACGCGGTGGCCACACCGGCCGCGACGACGGCCAGCACCAGCAGGGTGATCACGATCGCCGGGACCGGCGGCTCGTGCTCGGGGGCGGTGCCCACGACCGGGGAGAGCCAGTCGACGATCCAGTGGCCCAGGTAGAGCAGGCCGCCGAGCACCGACAGCGCGGCCAGCACGACCAGCGGGCCGGTCATCACCGAGGGCGACTCGTGCGGGTGCACGTCGTCCTTCCAGCGCTTCTCGCCGAAGAAGGTCATCAGCATCAGCCGGGTCATGTAGAAGCCGGTGACGCCGGCGCCGATGAGCGCGCCGATGCCCGCGACCGGGCTCTCGATCAGCGCGGTCTCGATGATCTTGTCCTTGGACCAGAAGCCCGAGAAGCCCGGGAAGCCGATGATCGCCAGGTAGCCCATGGCGAAGGTCAGGAAGGTCACCGGCATCGCCTTGCGCAGCGCTCCGTAGCGGCGCATGTCGACGTCGTCGTTCATGCCGTGCATCACCGAGCCGGCGCCCAGGAACATGTTGGCCTTGAAGAAGCCGTGGGTGATGAGGTGGAAGATGGCGAAGGCGTAGCCGTACACGCCCAGGCCCGCGGCGAGCATCATGTAGCCGATCTGGCTCATCGTGGAGCCGGCGAGCGCCTTCTTGATGTCGTCCTTGGCGCAGCCGATCACCGCACCCCACAGCAGCGTGACCGTGGCGACCACGACCACCGCGGTCTGGGCGTGCGGGGCGAGCTCGAAGACGAAGTTGGAGCGCACCACCAGGTAGACGCCCGCGGTGACCATGGTGGCGGCGTGGATCAGCGCCGAGACCGGGGTCGGGCCCTCCATCGCGTCGAGCAGCCACGACTGCAGCGGCACCTGGGCGGACTTGCCGCAGGCCGCGAGCAGCAGCAGCAGGCCCAGCGCGGTGAGCACGCCGTCGCTGGCGCCGGAGGCGTTGGCGCTGATGACGGTGAAGCTGGTCGAGCCGAAGGTGACGAAGAACAGCGCGATGCCCAGGCTCAGCCCGATGTCGCCGACCCGGTTGACCACGAAGGCCTTCTTGGCCGCGGCGGCCGCCGAGGGCTTGTGCTGCCAGAAGCCGATCAGCAGGTAGGAGGCCAGGCCGACGCCCTCCCAGCCCAGGAACAGGCCGAGGTAGTTCTCGCTCAGCACCAGCATCAGCATCGCCGCGACGAAGAGGTTGAGGTAGGCGAAGAACCGGCGCCGACGGGGGTCGTGATCCATGTAGCCGATCGAGTAGACGTGGATCAGCGAACCGACGCCGGTGATCAGCAGCAGGAACAGCACCGACAGCGGGTCGAGGAGCAGGTCGATGGAGACCGTGAGGTCACCGACGCGGATCCAGTCGTAGAGGTGCTGCACGACCTGGCGCTCGCCCTCCTCGCGACCGAGCATCGAGACGAAGAGCACCAGGCTGAGCACGAACGAGCCGACCGCGGTCAGCGTGCCGAGCCAGTGCCCCCACGCGTCGGTACGACGCCCGCCCAGCAGCAGGATCGTGGCGCCGGCCAGCGGCAGCGCGATCACCAGCCACAGCAGCGAGAAGACGCCGTCGGCGCCCAGGGGATCGACCACGGGGATGGACGCGCCACCCTCGGACAAGAGAAACATCTGCGGCGGGCTCCTAGTACTTCAGCAGGCTCGCGTCGTCGACCGAGGCCGAGCGACGAGTCCGGAAGATGGTCATGATGATGGCGAGCCCGACCACGACCTCGGCGGCGGCCACGACCATCACGAAGAAGGCGGCGACCTGCCCGTCGAGGTTGCCGTGCTGCCTGGCGAAGGCCACCAGCGCGAGGTTGCAGGCGTTCAGCATCAGCTCGACGCTCATGAACACCACGATCGCGTTGCGGCGGGTGAGCACACCGACCGAGCCGATCGTGAACAGGATCGTGCTGAGCACGATGTAGGGGGTGACGTCGTCCATCACTCGTCTCCCTCGGGCCAGTCGTCACCCTGGGGGCGGGTGTCGGGGTTCTCGGTGTTGTGCCCGGCGCCGGCGGAGGTGTCGGCCGCGCTGCCGGAGCCGCCGGAGATGCCGCCGACGTCGGAGAGGGTGCGCTGGACGTCCTCGACGTCGCTGAGCGCCGGGGCCGAGCGGACGGTGCCGCGCGCGGCCAGCACCCGCGAGACCGAGTCGGTCGCCGGGGAGCCGTCGGGCAGCAGCGCCGGGGTGTCGACCGCGTTGTGGCGGGCGTAGACGCCGGGCGAGGGCAGCGGGCCGAGCGGGCGGCCGGTGGCGGCGTACTCCTGCACGCGGCGCGCGGCCATCGCGCGCTGGCCCTCCTTGGGCTCGAGGCGCTCGCGGTGGGCCAGCAGCATCGCGCCGAGGGCGGCGGTGATCAGCAGCGCCGCGGTGGCCTCGAAGGAGAGCACGTAGCGGGAGAAGAGCAGGTCGGCCAGGCCCTCGATGTTGCCGCCGGAGTTGGCCGCGCCCATCCCGACCATGGTGCCGAGCGAGACCTGGGCGACCACGACGACGAGCAGCACGCCCATCACCAGGCCGCCGCTGATCGCCAGCAGGCGCTGGCCGCGGATCGTCTCCACGACCGAGTCGGCCGCGTCGACGCCGACCAGCATCAGCACGAAGAGGAAGAGCATCAGGATCGCGCCGGTGTAGACGATGATCTGCACCGCGAAGAGGAACGGCGCCTCCAGCGTCAGGTAGAGCACCGCGAGGCTGATCATCACCACGGCCAGCAGCAGCGCCGAGTGCACCGCGCGGCGCACCAGCACCACGCCGAGCGCGGCCAGCACCATGAGCGGCGCGAGGATCCAGAAGGCGATCACTGGGTGGCCTCCCCGCTGGTGCCCGGCGCCGGGGCGGCGTACTGGCCCCGGTAGTAGTCGGTCTCGTCGTCGCCGAGCAGCATCGCGTGCGGCGGCTGCTCCATGCCCGGCAGCAGCGGGGCCAGGAGGTCGGACTTCTCGTAGATCAGGCTCTCGCGGGTCGAGTCGGCCAGCTCGTACTCGTTGGTCATCGTCAGCGCCCGCGTCGGGCAGGCCTCGATGCACAGCCCGCACAGGATGCAGCGCAGGTAGTTGATCTGGTAGACGCGGCCGTAGCGCTCACCGGGGCTGAAGCGCCCCGACCCGTCGGCGGACCCGGGCTCGTCGCTGTTGGAGGCGCCCTCGACGTAGATCGCGTCAGCGGGGCAGGCCCACGCGCACAGCTCGCACCCGATGCACTTCTCCAGCCCGTCGGGCCAGCGGTTGAGCTGGTGACGGCCGTGGAAGCGCGGCGCGGTCGGCTGCTTGTCGAAGGGGTACTGCTCGGTGACGACCTTGCGGAACATGGTGCGGAACGTGACCCCGAAACCCGCGATGGGGTCCCAGAACTGCTCCTTCATGCTCTTGGCGCCGGGGGACTCTGCCATGTCAGCTCTCCTCGGAGGCACCGTGGGACACGGTGGCCTGCGTGCGGGACGGGAACGTGAGCGGGGCGGCGGCGCCGCGCTGGGCGCCCCCGCTCGGCATCGGCGGGACGGGGTAGGCGCCGGTGGGTGCGGTGTGGACGTCCTCGACCGGCTCGCCGGTCTCCTCGGGCCCGAAGAAGCCCCACAGCAGGATCAGGGCCAGCAGCACGCCGCCACCGATGAGGATCTCCTGGGTGCCCAGCTCGTAGGCGGTGGAGACGTAGCGCATGGTCGCGACCAGGACGACCCAGACCAGCGCGGCCGGGATCAGCACCTTCCAGCCCAGGTCCATGAACTGGTCGTAGCGCATCCGGGGCAGGGTGCCGCGCAGCCAGATGAAGAAGAAGATGAACAGCAGCATCTTGCCGAAGAACCAGATCAGCGGCACGTACCCCTCGTTGGCGCCGGCCCAGATCTCGTCGATCCAGAACGGGGCGCGCCAGCCGCCGAGGAACAGCGTCGTGGCCAGCGCCGAGACGGTCGCCATGTTGATGTACTCGCCGAGGAAGAACAGGGCGAACTTCAGCGAGGAGTACTCGGTGTGGAAGCCGCCCACCAGCTCGCCCTCGGCCTCGGGGAGGTCGAAGGGCGCGCGGTTGGTCTCGCCGATCATCGAGATCACGTAGATCACGAAGGAGGGGAAGAGGATCGCGCCGAACCACCAGTCCTCCTGGGCCGCGACGATCTCGGAGGTCGACAGCGAGCCGGCATAGAGGAAGACCGCGACCAGGGCCAGGCCCATCGCGACCTCGTAGGAGATCATCTGCGCGCTCGAGCGCAGCCCGCCCAGCAGCGAGTACGTCGACCCGCTTGCCCAGCCGCCGAGCACGATGCCGTAGATGCCGATGGAGGCGATCGCCATCACGAAGAGCACGGCCACCGGCATGTCGGTCAGCTGCAGCGGGGTGCGCTCGCCGAACATCGTGACCTCGGGCCCGAAGGGGATCACCGAGAAGGTCACGAAGGCCGGGATCACGACCAGCACCGGGGCGAGGACGAAGACGACCTTGTCGGCCGCCTTGGGGATGATGTCCTCCTTCAGCGCCAGCTTCACGCCGTCGGCCAGCGACTGCAGCAGGCCGAAGGGGCCGTGCACGTTGGGGCCGATGCGGTGCTGCATGCGCGCCACGACGCGCCGCTCCCACCAGATGTTGAACAGCGTCAGCAGCACGAGCACGACGAAGATGAGCACGGCCTTGACCAGCACCAGCCACCAGACGTCCTGGCCGAAGAGGGGCAGTTCGTTCACAGCGAGGCTCCCTTCAGGCGCACGCGGCTGCCCGGCGAGGCCAGGCGTTCGAGGACGGAGGTCCCGAAGGAGGCCGTCGGCACCCAGACGACGTCGTCGACCATGCCGGGCACCTGCTCGACGGGCAGCGTCAGCTCGCCGCGGTCGCCCACGACGGTGACGTGCTCGCCCGAGAGCGAGGCGGCGGCGTACGTCGCGGGGCTGAGGCGGGCCACGGCCGGTCGGGCGGTGGCGGCCAGGTGCTTGTCGCCGGCCTGCATGACGCCGTCGTCGATGAGCTGCTTCCAGGTCGAGAGGGCCAGGCCCTCCCCCGGGTGGCCGGACCCGCCGCCCACCGCCCGCATCGCGGGGCGGGCGCCGTCCCAGGCGCCCAGGTCGGCCATCTCGGCGCGGACCTGCTCGACGGTGCGGAAGCCGAGCGGGGCGCCGTGGCCGGCCGCGGCCAGCTCCTCGGAGATGCCGGCCAGGACCCGCAGGTCGGGCAGGGCCGAGGGGCTGGGCAGCACCGCCTCGAAGGGACGCGCGCGGCCCTCCCAGCTGATGAACGTGCCGGCCTTCTCGACGGCCGCGGCGACCGGGAAGACGACGTCGGCGACGCGGGTCACCTCGGTCTCGCGCAGGTCGAGCGCGACCACGAAGGAGGCGGCCTCGAGGGCGGCGCGGGTGGCGGCCGGGTCGGTGGTGTCGGCGGGGTCGACTCCTCCGACGACCAGGCCACGGACCTCGCCGGCGACGAGCGCGGCGACGATCGCGTCGGCGTCGCGGCCGGGCTGCTCGGGCAGCGAGGCGACGCCCCACGAGGCGGCGGCGTCGACCCGGGCGGTCGCGTCGGCGACCGGGCGGCCACCGGGCAGGAGCCCGGGCAGGCAACCGGCCTCGACGGCCCCGCGGTCACCGGCACGGCGCGGCACCCAGGCCAGCCGGGCGCCGGTGCGCGCGGCCAGGTCGGCGGCGGCGGTCAGGGCGCCGGGCGAGGTCGCCAGGCGCTCGCCGACCAGCACCACCGTGGTCGCGTCGACCCCGTGCTCGGCGTGCTCGACCATCGCCGCGAGGGCGTCGGCCTCGGCGCCGGGGGCGGTGGGCACCAGGTGCGCGGAGAGCTTGCCCAGCCCGCGGGTCAGGTACGGCGCCACCGCGAGCACGCGGGTGCCGTGCCGGGCGGCGCGGCGCAGGCGCAGGAACACCGCGCCGGCCTCGTCCTCGGGCTCCAGGCCGGCCAGCACCACGGTGGCCGCGGACTCCAGGTCGGCGTAGGTGACGGCGCCGGCTCCGGGGGTGCCCAGCGCGACGTGCGCGGCGAGGAACTGCTCCTCCTCCGCGGAGTGCGGGCGGGCCCGGAAGTCGATGTCGTTGGTGCCGAGCGAGACGCGGGCCAGCTTGGCGTAGGCGTAGGCGTCCTCGGCGGTGATCCGGCCACCGGTCAGCACCGCGGAGGCGCCCGCGGCGGCCAGGCCGCGCGCAGCCACGGCGAAGGCCTCGGGCCACGAGGCCGGACGCAGCGAGCCGTCGCCGCCGTCCTCGACCCGGTCACGCACCTGCGGGTAGCCCAGCCGGTCCTCGAGCGCGGCGTAGGTGAAGGCGAAGCGGTCCTTGTCGGTGATCCACTCCTCGTTGACCTCGGGGTCGTTGCCGGCCAGGCGGCGCATCACCTTGCCGCGGCGGTGGTCGACGCGGATCGCGGAGCCGCAGGCGTCGTGCTCGGCGACGCTGGGGGTGGAGACCAGGTCGAAGGGGCGCGAGCGGAAGCGGTAGGACTCCGAGGTCAGCGCACCCACGGGGCAGATCTGGATGGTGTTGCCCGAGAAGTAGGACAGGAAGGGGGCCGACTCGGCGATGCCGATCTGCTGCTGCGCGCCCCGCTCGACGAGCGCGATGAACGGGTCGCCGGCGATCTCCTCGGCGAAGCGGGTGCAGCGCTGGCACACGATGCAGCGCTCCCGGTCGAGCAGCACCTGCGGGGAGAGGTTGATCGGCTTGGGGAAGGTCCGCTTCACCCCGCCCGAGGCGGTGAAGCGCGACTCGCCGCGCCCGTTGGACATCGCCTGGTTCTGCAGCGGGCACTCGCCGCCCTTGTCGCAGACCGGGCAGTCGAGCGGGTGGTTGACCAGCAGGAACTCCATCACGCCCTGCTGGGCCTTGTCGGCGACCTCGCTCGTGGCCTGGGTGTTGACGACCATGCCGGGTGCGACCGGCAGGGTGCAGGAGGCCTGCGGCTTGGGGAAGCCGCGCCCGTTGCCGGCGTCGGGGACGTCGACCAGGCACTGGCGGCACGCACCGACGGGCTCGAGCAGCGGGTGGTCGCAGAAGCGCGGGATCTGCACCCCGACCTGCTCGGCGGCCCGGATCACCAGGGTGTCCTTGGGGACGCTGACCTCGATGCCGTCGATGGTCACCTGGACCAGCTCGACCTCGGCCGACGTCTTCTCGGGGGTGGTTGTCATGCCTGGGCTCCAGCGGTGGCGAAGACGGTCGAGGCTGCGGGGTCGAAGGGGCAGCCCCCGTGCTCGAGGTGGGCGAGGTACTCGTCGCGGAAGAACTTGATCGAGCTCGAGATCGGGCTGGTCGCGCCGTCACCGAGCGCGCAGAACGAGCGGCCCAGGATGTTGTCGCACTGGTCGAGGAGCAGGTCGAGGTCCTCCTCGCGGCCCTCCCCCTTCTCCAGACGGGCCAGGGTCTGCACCAGCCACCACGTGCCCTCGCGGCACGGGGTGCACTTGCCGCAGGACTCGTGCTTGTAGAACTCGGTCCAGCGCAGCACCGCGCGCACCACGCAGGTGGTCTCGTCGAAGAGCTGCAGCGCGCGGGTGCCCAGCATGGTGCCGGCCGCGGCCATCCCCTCGAAGTCGAGGGGCAGGTCGAGGTGCTCGGCGGTCAGCAGCGGGGTCGAGGAGCCGCCGGGGGTCCAGAACTTCAGCTCGTGCCCGGCCCGCATGCCGCCGGCGAGGTCGATGAGCTCGCGCAGCGTGATGCCCAGCGGCGCCTCGTACTGCCCGGGCCGGGTGACGTGGCCCGAGAGCGAGAAGATGCCGAAGCCCTTGGACTTCTCGGTGCCCATCGAGGCGAACCAGTCGGCGCCGTTGGCCACGATGGCCGGCACCGAGGCGATCGACTCGACGTTGTTGATCACGGTGGGGCTGGCGTAGAGCCCCGCCACCGCCGGGAACGGCGGGCGCAGCCGCGGCTGGCCGCGACGGCCCTCGAGGCCCTCGAGCAGCGCGGTCTCCTCGCCACAGATGTAGGCGCCGGCACCGGCGTGCACCACGATGTCGAGGTCGTAGCCGCTGCCGTGGATGTCGGTGCCGAGGTGGCCGGCGGCGTACGCCTCGGCCACGGCCGCCTGCACCCGGCGGATCACGTGGAGCACCTCGCCGCGGATGTAGATGAACGCCTTGTTGGCGCGGATGGCGAAGGAGCTGATGATGACGCCCTCGACCAGCGTGTGCGGGCTGGCCATCATCAGCGGGATGTCCTTGCAGGTGCCCGGCTCGGACTCGTCGGCGTTGACGACGAGGTACTTGGGCTTGGGGTTGTCCTGCGGGATGAAGCCCCACTTCATGCCGGTGGGGAAGCCCGCGCCGCCACGACCGCGCAGGCCGGAGTCCTTGACCGCGGCGATCACGTCGTCGGGGGCCATGCCCAGGGCGGTGCGCAGGCCGGCGTAGCCGCCGTGCTCCTCGTACGACGCCAGGGTCCAGGAGCGCTCGGCGCCCCAGTTGGCGGTGAGGACGGGGGTCAGGGTGTCGACCACGTCAGTTCGCCTCCTTCTTCTCGGCCGCGCTCTCGTCGCTGCCGCTCTCCGCCTCGACGGCCGCCGACTCGGCCTCCACGGAGGCGTCGGTGCGGCTCGCGGCCTGCGCGCCGTCGCCGGTGGGCTCGGTGCCGGTGGCACCGGAGGCCTTCGAGGACGGGGCGCTCCAGCCGCGCTCCTGGGCGATCTGCAGGCCCACCAGCGAGGCGGGCCCGGCGCCCGGGCCCTCGTCGACACGACCGTCGGGGAAGCCGGCCAGCACCCGCTCGGCCTCGCGCCAGGTGCACAGGCGCGGACCGCGGGTCGAGGTGACCTCCTTGCCCGAGCGGAGGTCGTCGACCAGCGAGACCGCCGACTCGGGGGTCATGTTGTCCATGAACTCCCAGTTGACCATCATCACCGGCGCGTAGTCGCAGGCCGCGTTGCACTCGACGTGCTCGAGGGTGATCGAGCCGTCCTCGGTGGTCTCGTCGTTGCCGACGTCGAGGTGGTCCTTGAGCCGCTCGAAGATCTGGTCGCCGCCCATCACCGCGCACAGGGTGTTGGTGCACACCCCGACGTGGTAGTCGCCGACCGGGCGACGCTTGTACATCGTGTAGAACGTCGCCACGCCGCTGACCTCGGCCGCGGAGATGTCGAGGATCTCGGCGCACGCCTCGATGCCCTCGGGGGTCACCCGGCCCTCGGTGGACTGCACCAGGTGCAGCATCGGCAGCAGCCCGGAGCGGGCCTCGGGGTAGCGCCCGGCGATCTCGCGCATCTCGTCGAGGGTGGTCTGCGACAGCGTCATCGGTCGACGCCTCCCATCACGGGGTCGATCGAGGCGATGGCCACGATGACGTCGGCGACCATGCCGCCCTCGCTCATCACGGACGTCGCCTGCAGGTTGGTGAAGGACGGGTCGCGGAAGTGCGCCCGGAAGGGGCGGGTGCCGCCGTCGGAGACGACGTGGGCGCCCAGCTCGCCGCGCGGGGACTCCACGGGCACGTAGGCCTGGCCGACGGGGACCCGGAAGCCCTCGGTGACCAGCTTGAAGTGGTGGATCAGCCCCTCCATCGACTCGCCCATGATGTGGCGGATGTGGTCGAGGCTGTTGCCCATGCCGTCGGAGCCGATCGAGAGCTGGCTGGGCCAGGCGACCTTCTTGTCGGCGACCATGATCGGCGCGCCCTCGAGGGCGGCGAGCCGCTCGGCGGCCTGCTCGACGATCTTCAGCGACTCCCACATCTCGGCCAGGCGCACCCGGAAGCGGCCGTAGGCGTCGGCGGTGTCCCAGGTCTGCACGTCGAAGTCGTAGGTCTCGTAGCCGCAGTAGGGCTCGGACTTGCGCAGGTCCCAGGGGTAGCCGGTGGCACGCAGCGGCGGGCCGGTCAGGCCCAGCGCGAGGCAGCCCTCGAGGTCGAGGTGGCCCACGCCCTCGAGGCGGCCCTTGAAGATCGGGTTGGCGTTGCACAGCGCGGCGTACTCGGGCAGGCGCTTGCGCATCAGGTCGAGGAAGCCGCGGATCTCGTCGAGGGCGCCCGGGGGGAGGTCCTGGGCCACGCCGCCGGGACGGATGAACGCGTGGTTCATCCGCAGGCCGGTGATCAGCTCGAAGAGGTCGAGCACCAGCTCGCGCTCGCGGAAGCCGATGGTCATCACGGTCAGGGCGCCGAGCTCCATGCCGCCGGTGGCGATGGCCACCAGGTGCGAGGAGAGCCGGTTGAGCTCCATCAGGAGCACCCGCATGACCTGTGCCTTCTCGGGCACGTCGTCCTCGATGTCGAGCAGCCGCTCGACGCCCAGCACGTAGGTCGCCTCGTTGTAGAACGGCGCGAGGTAGTCCATCCGGGTGCAGAACGTGACGCCCTGCGTCCAGGAGCGGAACTCCATGTTCTTCTCGATGCCGGTGTGCAGGTAGCCGATGCCGCAGCGGGCCTCGGTCACCGTCTCGCCCTCGAGCTCGAGGATCAGGCGCAGCACGCCGTGCGTGGAGGGGTGCTGGGGGCCCATGTTGACGACGACGCGCTCCTCGGCGCCCTCCTCCAGGCCCTCGGAGATGGAGTCCCAGTCCTGGCCCGAGACGGTGAAGACGCGTCCCTCGGAGGTCTCCTGGGTGCCGGCGTAGAGGTCCTGCTCGCCGGAGCTGGTGGTAGCCATCAGTTGTACGACCTCCGCTGGTCGGGAGGCGGCACGGTGCCGCCCTTGTACTCCACGGGGATGCCGCCCAGCGGGTAGTCCTTGCGCTGGGGGTGGCCCGGCCAGTCGTCGGGCATGAGGATGCGCGTGAGCGAGGGGTGGCCGTCGAAGACGATGCCGAACATGTCGTACGTCTCGCGCTCGTGCCAGTCGGCGGTCGGGTAGACCGGCACCACCGAGGGCACGTGCGGGTCGGCGTCGGGGGCCGTGGCCTCGACGCGGATGCGCCGGTTGTGGGTCATCGAGAGCAGGTGCATCACCACGTGCAGCTCGCGCCCGGTGTCGTCGGGGTAGTGCACGCCGCTGACGCTCGAGCACAGCTCGAAGCGCAGCGCCTCGTCGTCGCGCAGCACGCGCGCGACGGTGAGCAGGTCCTCGCGGCGCACGTGGAAGGTGATCTCGCCGCGGTGCACGACCACGCTGCCCACGGCCTGCTCCACCCCGGCGGAGCGGGTGGCGGCCTCGAGGGCGTCGGCGACCTCGTCGAACCAGCCGCCGTAGGGGCGCTGGGACGGCGCGGGGTAGGTGACGGCCGAGACCAGGCCGCCGTACCCGCTGGTGTCGCCGGTGCCGCGCACGCCGAACATGCCGTGGCGGGTGCCGACCTGGTGGACCTGGCCGGGCGCGGCCGGCAGGTTCTCGGGCGACTGCTCGACGGCCGGCTGGCCAGGGGTCTGCTCGGGCCCCTCGGGCGCCGCCGAGGTGACGCCCTTCTCGGCGTCGCGCTTGTCGTCGTCGCTCACCGCAGCAGGCCCTTCATCTCGGAGGTCGGCAGCGCGGTGAGGCGCTCGTTCTCGAGCTCCTCGATCTGGGCGGCGCGGTTGGCGCCCAGCTTGGTGGCCTGGACCTGGTCGTGCAGCTTGAGGATCGCGTCGATCAGCATCTCCGGGCGCGGCGGGCAGCCCGGCAGGTACATGTCGACGGGCACGACGTGGTCGACGCCCTGAACGATCGCGTAGTTGTTGAACATGCCGCCGGAGCTGGCGCACACGCCCATGGCCAGCACCCACTTGGGCTCGGCCATCTGGTCGTAGATCTGGCGCAGCACCGGGGCCATCTTCTGGCTCACCCGGCCCGCGACGATCATCAGGTCGGCCTGGCGCGGGCTGGCCCGGAAGACCTCCATGCCGAAGCGCGCCATGTCGTACTTCGGGCCGCCGCTGGTCATCATCTCGATGGCGCAGCAGGCCAGGCCGAAGGTGGCGGGCCAGAACGAGGCCTTGCGCATGTAGCCGGCCACGCCCTCGACGGTCGTCAGCAGGACGCCGCTGGGGAGCTTCTCCTCGATACCCATGACTGGGTCCTTTCGCAGATGTGGTCCGGTCAGTCCCAGTCGAGCCCGCCGCGACGCCACTCGTAGGCGTAGGCGACGGTGATGTTGACCAGGAACAGGACGACGGCCAGCAGCCCGAAGCCGCCCAGGGCGTCGAAGTGCACCGCCCACGGCACCAGGAACATGATCTCGACGTCGAAGATGATGAAGGTCATCGCGACCGTGTAGAACTTCACCGGCACCCGGCCGCCGCCGACCGGCTGCGGGGTGGGGTCGATGCCGCACTCGTAGGAGTCGAGCTTGGCGCGGTTGTAGCGCTTGGGTCCGGTGAGCGTGCTGACGCCCACCGAGAAGACGGCGAAGCCGGCGGCCAGCGCGGCCAGCACCAGCACCGGGGTGTAGAGCTCCATCGCGATCCCTTCCTCCTACGTGCGCCACGCAGCCCGGGTTGTGACCTTGTGAACCGAATCACTAGTGGCGTGACGCACAGTCTGCCACTCCCCCGCACGGGTGGCGACCCGGGGGGTGGGCACGTGCCGGGCCCGGGATCGGGGCCCTGACCTGCGCATTTAACGCACGTCGACGTTGCGTAATTCAGGCGGTGGCGCGGTGCAGGGCGACGATGCCGCCCGAGAGGTTCTTCCACTCCACGCCGCTCCAGCCGGCCCCGGCCACGAGGTCGGCCAACCCGGCCTGGTCGGGCCAGGCCCGGATCGACTCGGCGAGGTAGACGTAGGCGTCGGGGGCCGACGAGACGGCCCGGGCCACCGGCGGCAGCGCGCGCATCAGGTACTCGACGTAGAGGGTGCGGAAGGGCGACCAGGTCGGGTGGCTGAACTCGCAGACCACCAGGCGCCCGCCGGGGCGGGTGACCCGGCGCATCTCGGCCAGGCCGGCCGCGGGGTCGACGATGTTGCGCAGCCCGAAGGAGATCGTCACCGCGTCGAAGGTGTCGTCGGCGAAGGGCAGGCGGGTGCCGTCGCCCGCGGTGAAGGGCAGGTGCGGGCGCGCCTGCTTGCCCACCCGCAGCATCCCCAGGGAGAAGTCGCAGGGCACGACCGTGGCGCCCCGGTCGTGGAACGGAACGCTGGAGGTGCCGGTGCCGGCGGCCAGGTCGAGCACCCGCTCGCCGGGCACCGGGGCCACGGCGTCGAGCACCTCGGTGCGCCACCGGCGGTCCTGGCCCAGCGAGAGCACGTCGTTGGTCACGTCGTAGCGCTTCGCGACGGCGTCGAACATGCGTCGTACGTCGGTCGGCTGCTTGTCCAGGTCTGCTCGGGCCACGGTCGCAGCGTAGAGGCCCCCGGCGAAGTCCTCCGCGGGTGGGACGCAACCTTCCTCCCCGCTCGTGCGTCTCCCTGGCGCCACCACCGCCGCGCCCGTGGCCGGCTGCACCCGGAAGGACCCACCATGACGAACCCCACCCGCCTCGCGATCCTCGTCGCGCTCCTGCTCCTGCTGCCCGCCACGGCGTACGGCGCGGGGCTGGCCCAGGAGCGGTGGATGGGCGGCGCGGAACCCTCGACCCAGGGTGCTGCGACCGCGGCCGACCCGGCACCGTCGGGCGGCGCCACCTTCGAGCGGCCCGTGCGCCCGGCGCGTCCCGCCCGGCAGCCGGTGGCGCCCGCCCCGGCCCCGATCGAGCCGGCCATGGTGCCGGGGCCGACGCTGCTCGGCCCTGGCGCCGAGGGTGAGGAGGTGCGCGACCTGCAGGCCCGCCTGGCCCAGATCGGGTGGTTCTCGGCCGGCGTCACCGGGTTCTACGGCGACGTCACCGTCGCGTCGGTGCGCGGCTTCCAGGCCAAGCGCGAGGTCCCGGTGACCGGCGAGGTCGACCGCCGCACCCTCGACCGGCTGCTCGCGATGACCCGCGAGCCGAGCACCGACGAGCTGCACCCCGAGCGGGTGGTCGCTGCGGCGCCCTCCGCCGCACTCGACCCGCGCTGCCTCGTCGGCACCGCGCTGTGCGTCGACAAGACCACCGCGACGCTGTCGTTCGTCGTCGACGGGCAGGTGCGCACCACCCTCGACGCCCGCTTCGGCGGCGCCTCGACACCGACCCGCGAGGGGCTGTTCACGGTCCAGCGGATGAGCCGCGACCACGTGTCGAGCCTCTACGACACCTCGATGCCGTTCGCCATGTTCTTCTCCGGCGGCCAGGCCGTGCACTACTCCCCCGACTTCGCCGCCGTCGGCTACGCCGGCGCCTCGCACGGCTGCGTCAACATCCGCGACCACGCCGCGATCGCCGCGATCTACGACCAGGTCTCGATCGGCGACCGGGTCGTGGTGCACCGCAGCTGACCGGGCGGCGGTCGGGGCCCGGGCCGTGAGGTCGCCCACGCGGGCTCCGGGCGCGGCCCTGCGCTGAGTACCCTCGACCCCGTGACGACCAGCGCGAGCCCCGGGCCCCAGGGCGCCATCGACGCTCCCCTGCTGGCGCGCACCGTGCCCGTCGACGTCTCCGGGCTCGACGCGCTGGGCTCGCTGCTCGACCTGCTGCCGCCCGACCACCCGGTCAGCTGGCTGCGCCGCGGCGAGGGCCTGGTCGGCTGGGGCTGCGCCGCGCAGGTGCGCACCGAGGGACCCACCCGCTTCAGCGACGCCGCGAAGTGGTGGGAGGAGACCACCGCCCGCTCGGTGGTGCGCGACGAGGTCGAGGAGCCCGGCACCGGGATGGTCTGCTTCGGCACCTTCGCCTTCGCCGACGAGCCCGGCGACTCGGTGCTGCAGGTGCCGTCGGTGGTCGTGGGCCGCCGGGGCGACCGCGCCTGGATGACCGTCGTGGGCCGCGGCAGCCTCGAGGCGCTGGAGCCGCGCCTCTCCCCCGCCGCGGCGCCCGACGCCCCGGCCGGCGTCACCTTCGCCGACGGCTCGCTGAACTCCGAGGAGTGGATGTCGGCGGTCGCCGACGCGGTCTCGCGCATCGGCGGCGCCGACCTCGAGAAGGTCGTGCTGGCCCGCGACCTGGTGGCCACGGCCGACGAGGACGTCGACGTCCGGTGGCCGCTGCAGCGTCTCGCGGCGGCGTACCCGATGTGCTGGACCTTCCACGTCGACGGCATGTTCGGCGCCACCCCCGAGATGCTGGTGCGCCGCGAGCGCGGGCTGGTGACCTCGCGGGTGCTGGCCGGCACCATCCGCCGCACCGGCGACGACGAGCGCGACCTCGCCCTGGCCGCCACCCTGGCCCGGTCGTCGAAGGACCTCGAGGAGCACGAGTACGCCGTGCGCTCGGTCGCCGACGCGCTCGAGCCGCACTGCTCCTCGATGAACGTGCCCGAGGCGCCGTTCGTGCTGCACCTGCCCAACGTGATGCACCTGGCCACCGACGTGGCCGGGGTCGTCCACGACGCCCAGACCGTCTCCTCCCTCGACCTCGCCGAGGCGCTGCACCCCTCGGCCGCCGTCGGCGGCACCCCCACCCCCGAGGCGACCGCGCTGATCACCGAGATCGAGCGGATGGACCGCGGCCGCTACGCCGGGCCGGTGGGCTGGATGGACGCCAGCGGCGACGGCGAGTGGGGCATCGCCCTGCGCTCGGGCACCGTCGACGGACGCAGCGTGCGGCTCTTCGCCGGCTGCGGCATCGTCGCCGACTCCGACCCCGAGGCCGAGCTCGCCGAGGCCCAGGCCAAGTTCGTGCCGGTGCGCGACTCCCTCTCCACCTGACCCGGCCCAAACCTCGCGCCGACCCGGCCCAGACTTCCCGCCCGGG
>NZ_JBDYKJ010000048.1:0-39129 GCF_040012395.1 Nocardioides sp. 31GB23
GAGTCGGCCGGCCGGCTGCGCGACCTCGCCGACCTGATCACCTCCGGCGCCGGCTGGCAAGCAGATGGCCCCGGGAGCAGAGCTCCGCGGGGCCATCGCTGACACGTGTCCTGGCTGGCTACCAAGCGTGCACTCGTAAGCTGTCTCGGAAGTCTTCCGTCGACAAGCGCCCTGTAGGAAGGGTAGGTCGCCGCGTGGGTACCCCTGGTCACGTGTACGTCTGTTGAGTTGGTACCCCCTTGTGTACGCCGATGTGGGCCACGACACAAGGGGTCGGCAGGAAAATGCAGCGGGTCAGTCGACCCGGCGCCGGCCCGCCCAGACGACCCCGCCCACGGCCATTGCGCCGCCCACGGCGAGCGCTGCCAGGGTCGGGCGCACCCGCACCCGGCCCCGCAGCGCCACCGGGCGCATGAAGACCAGCACCGGCCAGTCCCGCTCGGTGGCGGTGCGTCGCAGCTCCTTGTCGGGGTTGACGACGAAGGGGTGCCCGACGGCCTCGAGCATCGGCACGTCGGTGACCGAGTCGCTGTAGGCGTAGCAGGTCTCGAGGTCGTAGCCGCGCCGCTCGGCCAGCTCGCGGATCTCCACTGCCTTCTGCTCGGCGTAGACGTAGGTCGCGATCTCGCCGGTGTAGCAGCCGTCCTCGACCTCCATGCGGGTCGCCACCACGGTGTCGGCGCCGAGCAGCTCACCGATCGGCTCGACGACCTCGGTGCCCGAGGCGGAGACGATGACGATGTCGCGGCCCGCGGCCCGGTGCTCCTCGATGAGCGCGACCGCCTCGTCGTAGACGATCGGGTCGACCACGTGGTGCAGGGTCTCGGCGACGATCTCGTTGACGGTCGCGACGTCCCAGCCCTTGCACAGCTGCGACATGAACTGGCGCAGCTTCTCCATCTGGTCGTGGTCGGCGCCCCCGACGAGGTAGAGGAACTGGGCGTACGCCGAGCGCAGCACGGCTCGCCGCGAGATCAGGCCCCCGGCCTGGAAGGGCTTGCTGAAGGCCAGCGTGCTCGACTTGGCGATGATCGTCTTGTCGAGGTCGAAGAAAGCCGCTGAGGCGGTCATGGGTCGAGCCTAGGGGGTGGCGGCGTCCCGGTCGGGACCCGCCGGTCCGGGCGGCCGGGCCGGGCCGCCTCGGCTGCACAGGGCACCGCTGCCGCGGCCCCGTCCACAGCCCGCGGCCGGGACGCCCGGCCGGGCGTCGTACGCCGGGCAGCGTGGCCCCATGAGCCCTCTGCGCAGCACCTCCT
The DNA here is from genome assembly GCF_040012395.1 of Nocardioides sp. 31GB23. Classification (NCBI taxonomy): domain Bacteria; kingdom Bacillati; phylum Actinomycetota; class Actinomycetes; order Propionibacteriales; family Nocardioidaceae; genus Nocardioides; species Nocardioides sp. 31GB23. The sequence goes on from NZ_JBDYKJ010000048.1 coordinate 1,257, forward strand.
CCCTGACCGAAGCCGCCACGACCGGTGCCGCGGGCCCGAACGGGGGTCCGGCTGCCGGTCCCGAGCCCGAGCCGGCGCTGCTGGTCACCCGCGACCCCGACCTGCTCGACGAGGTCGGGCGTCTCGCGGCGGCCGCCGGGAGCGCCCTGGCCACCACCGGGGAGCCGGCCCAGGCCCTGCGCCGCTGGTCGCGGACCCCGCTGGTGCTGCTCGGGGCCGACCTGGCCGGTGAGATGGCCGTGCTCGGCCCTCCACGCCGGGCCCGGGTGCACGTGGTCAGCACCCGCGTGGTCCCCGACGACCTGTTCCGTCTCGCGCTGGCGGTCGGGGCCGCGGACGTCTCCGACCTGCCGGCATCGGCCGGTTGGCTGACCGAGCTGCTCACCGACCTCGGCGAGGCGCGGGTGCGCCCGGCGCGGGTGGTGGGCGTGGTGGGCGGGTCCGGCGGCGCCGGCGCGACCACGCTGGCCTGCGCGCTGGGCCAGCGGGCCGCCGCTCGCGGCCCGACGCTGGTGGTCGACGCCGACGCGGCCGGGCCCGGGCTCGACCGGGTGCTGGGCCTCGACGGGCGCGACGGGGTGCGCTGGGACTCGCTGGGGCGCACCACCGGCCGGCTCAGCGCCCGCTCGCTGCGCGACGCGGTGCCCCGCGAGCGCGACCTGGGTGTGCTGACCTGGCCGCCCGGGGTGGCCGAGGTGCTGGCGCCCTTCGCGGTCCGCGAGGCGCTCTCGGCGGCCCGCCGCGGGCACGAGACGGTGGTGGTCGACCTGCCGCGGGTGCTCGGGCCGGTGGCCGAGGAGGTGGTCGCCCACTGCGACCTGGTCCTCGTCGTCGTGGTGCCGACGGTCCCCGGCCTGGCCTCCGCGGCCCGGGTCTGCGCCCGGCTCGGCGACCCCGGCCGCACCCGGCTGGTGGTGCGGGGCTCCGCCGACCCGACGCTGGTGCGCCGGACGGTCGGAGCGCCGGTGCTGGCCACCATGGGCGACCAGCGCGGCCTCGACGAGGCCGTCGACCTCGGGCGCGGCCCGGCCAGGTCGCCCCGCGGCGTGCTCGCGCGCACCGCCGCGGGGCTGCTCGACCGGCTCGAGGTCCTCGGTGAGGCGGCGTGAGCCAGCCGTCGGAGCCGGCCGGTGTCGCCGACCTGGTCGAGGCGGTCCGGGCCCACCTGGCGCGCGATCCGGGGCCGCTGACCCCGCACCGCGTGGCGACCGCCCTGCGGGCCGCCGGTCGCCCCGTCGGCGACACCACGGTGCTGGCCGTCCACGAGGCGCTGCGCCGCGACGTGCTGGGCGCCGGCCCGCTCGAGCCGCTGCTGCGCCGCCCCGGCGTCACCGACGTGCTGGTCAACGGGCCCGCGCAGGTCGTGCTCGACCGTGGGCAGGGCCTCGAGCCGACCGGGGTGGTCTTCCCCGACGACGACGCGGTGCGACGCCTGGCCCAGCGGCTGGCGGCCGCCGCCGGGCGGCGCCTCGACGACGCGACGCCGTACGCCGACGTGCGGCTGCCCGACGGCACCCGCCTGCACGCGGTGCTGGCGCCGGTGGCGCGTCCGGGCACCTCCATCTCGCTGCGCGTGCCACCGACCCGCGCCATCCGTGTCGACGACCTGGTGGCCGAGGGCTCCCTGCCGGCCGCGGGGGCCCGGCTGCTGCGGGCGGTCGTGGCCTCGCGCTGCGCCTTCCTGGTCACGGGAGGCACCGGCAGCGGCAAGACCACGCTGCTGGCCGGCCTGCTCGGGCTGGTCGACCCCGCCGAGCGGCTCGTGCTCGTCGAGGACTCCTCCGAGCTGCGCCCCGACCACCCCCACGTGGTGGGCCTCGAGGGCCGGCCCGCCAACATCGAGGGCGCCGGGGCCGTCGACGTGCGCACCCTGGTGCGCCAGGCGCTGCGGATGCGGCCCGACCGGCTGGTGGTCGGGGAGGTGCGGGGCGCCGAGGTCGTCGACCTGCTCGCGGCGCTCAACACCGGCCACGAGGGCGGCTGCGGCACCCTGCACGCCAACTCCGCCGCCGACGTGCCGGCGCGGGTCGAGGCACTGGCCCTGGCCGCCGGGCTCGACCGGGCCGCCACCCACAGCCAGCTCGCCTCGGGGGTGCACCTGGTGCTGCACCTGGCCCGGGGCCCCGACGGCGTACGCCGCATCCGCGAGGTGGCCGTGCCCGAGCGTGGCCGCGACGGGCTGGTGCGGATGCTGACCGCAGCCCGCCTCGACGCCGACCGGGTGCAGGACGGCCCGGGCGCCGACCGGCTCGCGGCCCTGCTCGAGCGGAGCCAGGCGTGAGCCGGCCGTGGTGAGCCAGGGCGTGCCGGGCATGGCGGCCCTGCTGGCCACGGTGTCGGCCGCGGGGGCGGCGGCGCTGCTGCTGCGCCCCTCGCCGGCCGCGTCCCGCGGGTGGGCCGCCGGCCGCCGGGGGCTGCTCGCCGTCGCGACCGGGGTGCTCGGGGTGCTGCTCGCGGTGCTGGTGACGGGGCTGGTGACGGGGCTGCTGCGGATCCTGGTGCCCGGTCTCGTGGCACTGGCAGCGGCGTGGGCCCTGCTCGGGCTGTCCCGGCGGCGCCGGCGCGACGTCCAGGCCCAGGAGCGCTCGGAGCGGGTGCGGGAGACCTGCGAGGCGCTGGCCGCCGAGCTCGCCGCCGGCCGGCCGCCCGGCGCGGCGCTCGACCGGGCCGCCGACGAGTGGGCGCTGCTGGCGCCCGTGGCCGAGGCCCACCGGGTCGGCGCCGACGTGCCGGCGGCCTGGCGGGCGGCCTCGGAGGTCGCCGGAGCCGGCGACCTGCGGTTGGTGGCGGCGGCCTGGCAGGTCGCCCACCGCACGGGTCACGGGCTGTCGCACGCCGTGGCGCGCGTCGCGGCCGACCTGAGGCGCGCCCGCGGCACCCGGCGGATCGTGGCCGGCGAGCTGGCCTCGGCGCGGGCGACCGCCCGGCTGGTGGCGGTGCTGCCGGTCGCGGCGCTGCTGATGGGCTCGGGAGCCGGTGGCGACCCGGTCGCGTTCCTGCTCGGCCACCCGGTGGGCCTGGCGTGCCTGGCCGGCGGGGTCGCGCTGGCGGTGGCGGGCCTGGCGTGGATCGAGGCGCTGGCCCGCGAGGCCGGGCGCGCGGCGTGAGCGCGCGGTGAGCCCCTGGGCGGTCGCGCTGGTGGCCGCGGCCTCGATCCTCCTCGCCCTGCCCCCGGCCCGCGGCAGGCCCGGCGTCGTGCCCGCCGGGTCCGCCACGGGTCGGCCGACCAGCGCCGACGGGTGGATGCGGCGCCACCGGCTGCTGCTGGCCGGGGCTGCCGCGGCGGTCGGCCCGACGCTCCTCGGTGGGGCCACCGGTGCCGTCGTGGGGCCAGTGGTGGCAGTGGTGGTCTGGGTGCTGGTCGGCCGGTCCGAGCCGCCGGCGGCGCGTCGTCGTCGCGAGCAGGTGCGGCGCGACCTGCCGCACCTGGTCGGGCTGCTGGCGGTGGCGCTGCGCTCGGGCGCGGCGCCCGGCGAGGCGGTCGCGGTCGCCTGCGCGGCGCTGCCGGGGCCGGCGGCCGAGCACCTGGTCGTGCTGACCTCGAGGCTGGGCCTGGGCGTCGACCCGGGCACCGTGTGGCGCGACGTGGCGCAGGACCCGCTGCTGGCCCCGTTGGGCAGGGCGCTGGCCAGGGCCCACACCAGCGGCTCGTCGGTCGTCGAGGCCGTCGAGGACCTCGCCGACGCGCTGGCCCGCGAGTCGCGTGCCGACGCCGAGGACCTGGCGCGTTCGGTAGGGGTGCGGGCCGCGGTGCCGCTGGGTGTGTGCCTGCTGCCCGCGTTCGTCCTGGTCGGCATCGTGCCCCTCGCGGCAGGGCTGATGCGCACGATCCTGTGAGCCGGCCGGCGGGCCAGCACCTCTCCACAGGGCCGTCCCCGGGCGCGGCCACCCACACACGGCGCGCGGCCGGCCCCGCGCCGGGCACCGCGGGCGGAGGCTCGACCCACCCGGCCGCGACCACGCGGCCCCGACGAGGAGGACCACCCGTGGCCCGACACGACCAGACCCCCACCCACCAGACCCGCACCGGCCCGACCCGCCGTGGTCGGCTCCGCCGCCGCACGGCGGCCGGCCGCGGCCAGGACGGCATCACCACGGCCGAGTACGCCGTCGGCACCGCGGCCGGCGCGGGCCTGGCCGGCCTGCTCTACACGATGCTCACCGGCGGGTTCGGTGACCAGCTGCTGACCACGTTGTTCGACCACGTGCTCGGCCTGCTGGGCATCGGGTGAGCCGCGGGTCGCGCCGCCGGCGCCGACCCCGCAGCGCGGCGGCGCGACTCGAGCGCGGTGCGGTGACCGCGGAGCTGGCGATGGTGCTGCCGCTGCTGCTCGCGGTCGTGGTGGCCATGACCTGGTTGCTCAGCGTGGGGCTGGCCCAGCTCCGCACGGTGGACGCGGCCCGCGAGACCGCCCGGGCGCTGGCCCGCGGTGACGACGAGTCGCGCGCGGTGGAGCTCGGGGCGCGGGTGGCGCCCGCCGGCAGCCGGGTCGCGGTCACCCGCACCGACGGCACCGTCGTGGTCACCGTGAGCGGCACCGTCACCGGTCCCGGCGGGCTCCTCGGCTCGCTGCCCGGCGCCGAGGTCTCGGCGACCGCGACCGCGCTGGAGGAGGCGCCGTGACGCTTCCACGGGGCTCACGGGGCTCACGGGGCCCACGGGGCGCGGCCACCGTGCTCGGGGTCGCGATGGCCGGTCTGCTCCTGCTGCTGGGCGTGGCCCTCGCCGAGCTGGGCGCCGTGGTGGTGGTGCACCGGCGTGCCCAGGCGGCCGCCGACCTGGCCGCCCTCGCGGGCGCGAGCACCCGCAGCGACCCGTGCGCGGCGGCCGAGCGGGTCGCCCGCGGCAACGGCGCCCAGCTGGTCTCGTGCACGCCCGAGGCCGCGGTTGCTCGGCCCGCGGTGCTGGTCACCGTGCGGGTCGACGCACCGCCCGGCCTCGACCGGGTGCTGGTGATCGAGGGCCACGCCCGGGCCGGCCCGGGGCCGTGAGCTGTCGCCTCAGTGCGAGGCGTCGTCCTGGTCGGGGCCCCGGCGGCGCTCGGCCTCGACGGCATCGAGCTTCTGCGAGAGCTCCTCGAGCTGCTTGTGCTCGCGGCGGGCCTGCAGCGAGCGCCGTGTGCCCGAGCGGACCAGCACCGCGCCCAGCAGCACCGCGAGGCCGGAGGCGAGCCCGAGCAGGAAGAGCGTCGGGGCGCCGACGTCGACCCCCAGCACCTGCACCATTCCCGCGGCGTTCTCGGCCGTCAGCACCCCCGCCAGGATCGTCACGACACCGGCGGCGAGCAGGATCAGACCCAGGACGACCATCCCCGGAGACTAGGCCATCGCCCCGGCGCGCTCCTGCGCCTCGGCGAGCAGCACCTCGAGCAGCCGTGCCGCTCCGGCCTTGTCGAGGGGGTTGTTCTGGTTGCCGCACTTGGGCGACTGGATGCAGGAGGGGCAGCCGGCCTCGCACTCGCACGAGACGATCGCCTCGCGGGTCGCGGTGAGCCAGGCGTGGGCGGTGCGGTAGCCGCGCTCGGCGAAGCCGGCCCCGCCCGGGTGGCCGTCGTGCACGAAGACCGTCAGCACCCCGGTGTCGGGGTGCCGCGCGGTGGAGACCCCTCCGATGTCCCACCGGTCGCAGGTCGCGAAGAGCGGCAGCAGCCCGATCGAGCAGTGCTCGGCCGCGTGCGCGGCCCCCGGCAGGTCGCCGGGGTCGAGCCCGGCGTCCTCGAGCACGTCGTCGGGCACGCTCCACCACACCGCGGTGGTGCGCAGCGTGCGCTCGGGCAGGTCCAGGGGCTCCTCGCCGACGACCTCGCCCCCGGGCTGGCGGCGCAGCAGGTAGGAGACGACCTGGTGGCTCACGGCCACCTCGCCCAGCGAGAGCCGGCACCGGCCCCAGTCGGTGTGCTCGCGCTCGGCGACGACGCTGATGTCGGTGACCTCGCGCGCCGAGGTGGTGTGGTCGGGCTCCGCGCGCTCGATGACGGCCACCGACTCCTCGAGGTCCAGCGACGTGACCAGGTAGGTCTCGCCCCGGTGCAGGTAGACCGCGCCGGGGTGGGCGGTGCCGTGGGCGCTGCCGGCGTCGACGGTGCCGACCACCCGCCCCGTGCCGGCCTCGACCAGCTGCACCGGTCGTCCGCCCGCGGAGCGGATGTCGGCCAGGTCGGCGGCGCGCCGACGGTCGGTCCAGAACCAGCCGTGGGAGCGCCGGCGCAGCAGCCCGGCCGCCACCAGCTGGTCGACGACGCCTCGCGCGGTCGGACCGAAGAGCGGCAGGTCGGCCTCGGTCAGCGCCTGCTCCTGGGCCGCGGCGCACAGGTGGGGCCCCAGCACGTAGGGGTTCGACTCGTCGAAGACGCTCGCCTCGACCGGTCGCCCGAAGAGCGCCTCGGGGTGGTGCACCAGGTAGGTGTCGAGCGGGTCGTCGCGCGCCACCAGCACCGCCGAGGCGTCGCGTGCGCCGCGCCCGGCGCGGCCGACCTGCTGCCACAGGGCCGCCCGGGTGCCGGGGAAGCCCGCCATCAGCACCGCGTCGAGGCCGCTGACGTCGATGCCGAGCTCGAGCGCGTTGGTGGCGGCCAGGCCCAGCAGGTCGCCGGCGCGCAGCTGCTGCTCGATCGCGCGCCGCTCCTCGGGCAGGTAGCCGCCGCGGTACGACGCGACCCGCCCGGCCAGCGCCGGGTCCACCTCCGCCAGCAGCGCCGCCGCGGTCATCGCCACCTGCTCGGCGCCGCGCCGCGAGCGCACGAAGGCCAGGGTGCGCACGCCCTCGACGACCAGGTCGGTCAGCAGGTCGGCGGTCTCCGACGACGCCGCGCGACGCACGGGCGCGCCGTTCTCGCCGGCGTACGACGTCAGGGGCGGCTCCCACAGGCCCAGCGCCACCGAGCCGCGTGGCGAGGCGTCGTCGGTGACGGCGTGCACGGGCAGCCCCGTGAGCCGCGTGGCGGTGGTGGCCGGCTCCGCGACCGTCGCGGAGGCCAGCACGAAGGTCGGCGACGAGCCGTGCGCGGCGCAGACCCGCTGCAGCCGGCGCAGCACCTGCGCGACGTGGGCGCCGAAGACGCCGCGGTAGTGGTGGCACTCGTCGACGACCACGTAGCGCAGCGTGCGCCAGAAGTGGTGCCAGTGCTCGTGGCCGGGCAGCAGGCTGCGGTGCAGCATGTCGGGGTTGGTCAGCACGTACTCGGCGTGGTCGCGCGCCCAGTCGCGCTGGTCGCGCCCCGAGTCGCCGTCGTGGGTGGTCGCCCGCAGGCCCAGGTCGAGGCCCCGCAACGAGGCCAGCTGGTCCTGGGCCAGGGCCTTGGTCGGTGCCAGGTAGAGCGTCGTGGCGCCGCGCTGGCCGCGTCGCCCGCGGGCACCCAGAAGGGTGGTCAGCGCGGGCAGCTGGAAGGCCAGCGACTTGCCCGAGGCGGTGCCGGTCGAGACCACCACGTGCCGCCCGGCGTACGCCGCCTCCGCGGCCTCGACCTGGTGCTCCCACGGCTGCGCCACCCCGCGCCGCCCGAGGGCCGCGACGACCCCGGGGTCGGCCCAGGCGGGCCACGGCGCCGGACGCCCCGATCGGGCCGGGAGCCGCTCCAGGTGCGTCAACCGGCCCTGCCGCGAGGGCAGCGCGGCCAGCCGCTCCACCGCGTCGCCGACGCCGGCGGGGGCCGCGCCACGGGAGGCGGTGGCCGCGGTGTCGGGAGCGTCGGTGGGCACCACCCGATGGTCGCAAACGGCACCGACAGGGCCGCGCCGGGAGCCGGTTCCGGGTGCCGCCAGGGGGTCGATCGAGGCCCTGCCGGCCGCGGGGACCGCGACACGATGTGGGACGCCCTCTTTACGTTGGTGTGCACCCGGCTGGCGCACGTGGTTTCATATGGCTGATCAAGTGCTCGGGACCGGGGGCGTCCCGCCGCCTCCGGGCGACACCGCAGCTGACAGGGAGTTACGACGTGGACCTCACCCTTGCCACACGCGATGCCGATGGCAAGACCATCGTTGCGGTCGGCGGGGAGATCGACGTCTACACCGCTCCCAAGCTGCGCGACAAGATCACCGAGCTGGTCGCTGCCGGCGTCTACGACATCGTCGTCGACATGGAGGCCGTCGAGTTCCTCGACTCCACCGGGCTGGGCGTGCTGGTCGGCGGGCTGAAGAAGGTCCGCGCCCACGACGGGTCGCTCGAGCTGGTCTGCACCCAGGACCGGCTGCTGAAGATCTTCCGGATCACCGGCCTCGCCAAGGTCTTCGTCATCCACGAGTCGGCCGACGCCGCGCTCGCGGGCGGCTGAGCCGACTCTCTCCGCCCCGGGCGCGCAGCCGTCCGTAGCGCCGCCGCCGGATCCGCGACCGCGCAGGGAGCGGGCCCCCGTGCCCGCGTGGTGCCCGTGCCCCGGCCCGTACGCGGGTGACCGGTCTGGTCGACACGCTGTGGCGCAGGTCACATCGGCGTGCCCTCGGGGGGTCGGGTCTGCGTAGAGTTCGCCTCGTTCCGTGAGACCTGGGTCACATCTGGTGATCCCGGCCCGCTCGACCGAGTCGCAGGAGGCAGCAGATGACGGGGTTCGTTCCCGCTGTCGTGTCCGTCACCGGTGGGGACCTCGTCCTGGTCATCGTCGTCGCACTGATCGCGCTCGGCGCGCTCGCGATGGCAGCGATGTTCAGGCAAGAGGTCCTCTCCGCCGCTGAGGGCACCGACAACATGAAGACCATCGCCCGAGCGGTCCAGGAAGGAGCCACCGCCTACCTGACCCGCCAGTTCCGCACCCTCGCCATCTTCGCGGGCATCGCGTTCTTCGCGCTGCTGCTGCTGCCGGCCGACGACGCCGTGGTGCGGATCTTCCGCTCCGTGGCCTTCCTGGGCGGCGCCGGCTTCTCGGCGGCCGTGGGCTACCTCGGCATGAACCTCGCGGTGCAGGCCAACCTGCGCGTGGCCGCGGCGGCCGAGTCGCAGGGGCGCGACCCCGCGATGCACATCGGCTTCCGCACCGGCGCCACCGTCGGCATGCTGACGGTCGGCCTGGGCCTGCTGGGCGCGAGCCTCGTGGTGATCTTCTTCCAGGACGACGCACCCAAGGTGCTCGAGGGCTTCGGCTTCGGCGCCGCCCTGCTGGCGATGTTCATGCGGGTCGGCGGCGGCATCTTCACCAAGGCCGCCGACGTGGGCGCCGACCTGGTCGGCAAGGTCGAGAACAACATCCCCGAGGACGACCCGCGCAACGCCGCCACCATCGCCGACAACGTCGGTGACAACGTCGGCGACTGCGCCGGCATGGCCGCCGACCTCTTCGAGTCCTACGCCGTCACCCTGGTCGCGGCGCTGATCCTCGGCTCGCAGGCCTTCGGCGACAAGGGCCTGGTCTACCCGCTGCTGATCCCCGCCATCGGCGCCCTGACCGCGGTGGCCGGCGTCTACCTGTGCCAGCCGCGGGCCGGCGAGAGCGGCCTGACCACGATCAACCGTGCGTTCTACATCTCGGCGGCCATCGGCGCCGTCGGCTCGGTGCTGCTGTCGTTCGTCTACCTGCCCGGCGAGTGGTCCGAGCTCGGGGTCGGGGTGGAGGCCGCGGTCAGCCCGCCGGTCTTCGCCTCGCTGTCGGTGGTGATCGGCATCGTCCTGGCCGCCGCCATCCTCTCGCTGACCGGCTACTACACCGGCACCGAGCACCGCCCGGTCCAGGACGTCGGCAAGACCTCCCTGACCGGCGCGGCGACCGTGATCCTCTCCGGCCTGGCCGTCGGCTTCGAGTCGGCGGTCTACACCGCCTTCGTCATCGGCGCGGCCGTCTTCGGTGCCGCGCTGATCGGCGGCGAGGTGGCGCTGTTCGCCGTCGCGCTGGCCGGCTGCGGCCTGCTCACGACCGTCGGCGTCATCGTCGCGATGGACACCTTCGGCCCGGTCTCCGACAACGCCCAGGGCATCGCGGAGATGTCCGGCGACGTCAGCCCGGAGGGCGCGCAGATCCTCACCGAGCTCGACGCGGTCGGCAACACCACCAAGGCCATCACCAAGGGCATCGCGATCGCCACGGCCGTGCTGGCCGCCAGCGCACTGTTCGCGTCGTACACGCAGGACGCCTTCGAGAAGTTCACCGAGGTCGCCAGCGAGGCCGACATCGCGCCGTTCTACGAGGGCTTCTGGGTCTTCGACGCCAAGGTCCTCGTCGGTGCGCTGCTCGGCGCCGGCGTGGTCTTCCTCTTCTCGGGCCTGGCGATCAACGCCGTGGGCCGGGCGGCGGGCGCGGTGGTCTACGAGGTGAGACGCCAGTTCCGCGAGATCCCCGGGATCATGGAGGGCACCGGTCGTCCCGAGTACGGCAAGGTCGTCGACATCGTCACCAAGGACTCGCTGCGCGAGCTGGCGACGCCGGGCATCCTGGCGATCCTGGCGCCGATCGCGGTCGGCTTCGGCCTCGGTGTGGCCCCGCTGGCCGGCTTCCTGGCCGGCGCGATCGCCACCGGCACCCTGATGGCGGTCTTCCTGGCCAACGCCGGTGGGGCCTGGGACAACGCCAAGAAGCTGGTCGAGGACGGCCACCACGGTGGCAAGGGCTCGCCGGCCCACGAGGCGACGGTCATCGGGGACACCGTCGGCGACCCCTTCAAGGACACCGCCGGGCCGGCCATCAACCCGTTGCTCAAGGTGATGAACCTGGTCTCGCTGCTGATCGTGGCCGCCATCGTCGAGATGTCCTACGGCGAGGGCGAGAACGACGTGCTGCGCATCTCGATCGCGCTGGTCGCGACCGCGGTGATCGCGGGCGCGGTCTACGTCTCCAAGCAGCGCTCGACGGTCATCGGCGACGACCAGCCGGCCCCGGCCGGCCCGTCGTCGCCCGGGTCCTCCGGCTCGACCGGGCCGTCCACGGCCTGAGGTGACACCACGAGGCCCCCGTCCGGACTCCGGGCGGGGGCCTCGTGCTGTGCAGCGGGGTGCGGGGCCGGTCAGCGGCGCACCCGCACGACGACCTTCCTGGCCTTCGACGCCACGGTGCTCGTGGAGCCGAGGTAGCGCACCCGCAGCACGTGCTTGCCGCGCTCGAGCTTGGCGATGCGGACCTTCTTGGTGCCCTTCGCGATCTTGACGACCCGGAGGCGCTTGGAGCCCTCGTCGATGCGGACCTTGCCGTCGGGGCTGGCGGCGCCGGCGTCGACGGTGATCCGCAGGACCGCCGCCCGGCCCTGGCGGATCTTCTTCTTCGCGGCCTTCGCGGTGGTGCTCGTGGCCGCCTTCGCGACCGGGAGGCCGGCGGTGGTGAAGACGCCCGGGGCGTAGGCGGTGCGGGTCGCGGTCAGCCGCAGCGACAGCTCGCGGCCCAGGTCGGCGGGCGTCACGACGTACGACGCCTGGGTGGCACCGCTGATCGGCCCGCCGTCGCGCAGCCACTGGTGGCCGAACGTGGGCGTCTCCCCGGTGCCCCAGGTGCCGGGCGTGGCGGTGAGGGTCCGGCCCAGCGCGGGGGTGCCGGTGACCCGCGGCTGCACGGTGGCGACGATCGCGTCGCCGAGGGTGGCGGTGAGCGTGGCGCTGTCGACGGTGGCGCTGGTCCAGCCCTCCTTGGTGCCGGTCACGGTCACGCTGATCACGCGACCCAGGTCGGCGGGGGTCAGCAGGTGGCTGGCGGTGGTGGCGCCGGTGATCGGGTCGCCGTCCCGCCGCCACTGGTAGGTCTGCTCGACGCCGTCGGTGTTCCAGGCGGGGTCGCCGACGGTGAGGGCCCTGCCGACCTTCGGGGTGCCCGAGAGCGCGGGCTGCGACGTCGAGCCCAGCTCCTGGGCCGGGGCGTCGGGGATGGGCAGGTGGTTGGTCAGCACGCTGACCAGGGGCAGGCCGGCGAGCAGGCCGGTGACCTGCGCGTGGATCGTGGTGCCGGCCTGGGCGAGCGTGGGCACGAAGGTCTGGCCGGTCGCCCCCGGGATCGCCGCGCCGTCGGAGAACCACTGGTAGGTCGTGCTGACGCCCGGCAGGCTCCACACGGGGTCGAGCACCAGCAGCAGCGACCCCACGCCGGGGATGCCGGTCAGCTGCGGCTCCTCGAGCACCTCGAGCGGGTCGGGGGTCTCCGCTCCGCCCCCACCACCGCCGCCACCGGCAGGGGAGAGGACCTGCACCACGCCGGTGAAGGCCTCGACGGGCAGCAGGCCCAGCACCCTGCCGGTCACCACGGCCTGCAGGTTGCCGCCCACGTCGTCGAGGGTCGGCAGGTAGGTGTCGCCCGTGGCGCCCGGGATCGCGACGCCGTCGCGCAGCCACTGGACCGACTCGGTGAGGGTGAGCAGGCCCAGCGGGTTCGGGAAGTCCCAGGTCGGGCGCTCGAGGTCGAGCAGCGTGCCGGGGGAGGCCGCACCCTCGAGGTGGCCCAGGATGCGCGCCGGGGTGAGGACCTCCAGCACGTCGACGAGGCCCGTGTCGGTGGCGGCGCTGGTGCCGGTGGCGGCGGTGGCGGGCGTCGGGCTCGCGGCGGTGGCCGGCGTGCTCGCCAGGCCCGTGCCCGAGGCGACGAGGGCGGTGGTCAAGGTCGTGGTCAGAGCGGCGCCGAGGGCGCGTCGGGCTCGGTACATGTGGGTTCCCTCCCCATGGTGGTCGCCGCGCCCCGGGCTCCCGACCGGTCGCGGAGGTGACCTGGGCAACGTAAAACGCGCTCGCCGCCCCCGTCCCGCGAACGCACAAGGTGTGCCCGATCGGCACGGTCACTAGGCTCGCGCAGGTGAGCGACCTCCCCCACCTGCTGCGCGACGCGCTGGTCCGTGCCGACTTCACCTACGACGCCGTGGCCGAGCTGCTGGGGCCGCGCGCCCACGACGCGCTGGCACGCAACGAGACGACCCCGGCGCTGCGGCGTACGGCGCAGGCGGGCGGGTCGCCGCTGGCCACGCTGGTGCGCCTCTTCCTCCTGCAGGTGCCGGTCGAGGCCGGCCAGGCCGAGGCGGCCCTGCCGGGGCTGGTGGACCGGATGTGCGTCGAGGGCCTGCTCGAGCAGTCGGTCGGCGAGGTCGCCGCCCGCCTCGACGTGCGGCCCTACGCCACCGAGCACGCCGGGCCCGCGGGCGTCGGCGGGGTGGTCACCGAGCACCTGTGGGTGGTCTCCGACCTGACCCCGGGCCTCGACGGAGCGCCGCAGCGGGTCGGCGCCGACCACGTGCTCGGCATCAGCCCGGCCTCGACGTCGCTGGCCCAGCTGACCCGTCGCGAGCCGGTCGGCCGGGCGCTCGACCTCGGCACCGGGTGCGGCGTCCAGGCGTTGCACCTGGCCCGCCACAGCGACAGCGTGGTCGCCACCGACGTCAACGCCCGCGCGCTGCGCCTGACCCGCTTCAACGCCCGGCTCAACGACGTCGCCGAGCGCGTCGACGTGCGCGACGGGTCGTTCTTCGAGCCCGTGGCCGGTGACCGCTTCGACCTGATCGCCACCAACCCTCCGTTCGTGATCTCGCCGGCCACCGGCGAGCGGCTGGTCTACCGCGACTCCGGGCTGCCCGGCGACCGGGTCGTCGAGGACATCGTGCGCACCGCGCCCGACCACCTGGCCCCCGGCGGCTGGTGCCAGGTGCTGGCCAACTGGGTAATCAGCGAGGACCAGCCGTGGGACGAGCGGCTCGGCGCGTGGCTGCGCGACGACGTCGACGCGCTGGTGGTCCAGCGCGAGGTGCTCGACCCGGCGTCGTACGTCGAGCTGTGGCTCAAGGACTCCGGCCACCACCCCTCGACCGGCTCGGCCACCGCGGCGGCCACCGCCGACTACCGGCGCCGCTACGACACCTGGCTGTCGTGGATGGAGGAGCAGCGCATCGAGGCCGTCGGCTTCGGCTGGGTCAACCTGCACCTGCGCGAGGACCGCGCGGCCACCCCCGCCCGCGAGCTGCTGTCGTGGCCCTACGAGGTCGAGCAGCCGATCGCGCCGGCGATCTCGGCGTGGGGTGCTGCCGCGCGGCTCGAGGTCGACGCCGGCACGCGGCTGGTGACCCGGCCCGACGTGCAGCAGGAGACGCTGGGCGCCCCCGGCGCCGAGGACCCCGAGACCATCGTGCTGCGCCAGCAGACCGGCCTGCGCCGTGCCCGCACCGCCGACACGGTCGTGGCCGCCCTGGTCGGTGCCTGCGACGGAGACCTCGAGGTCGGCCAGATCCTCGACGCCCTCGCCGAGCTGCTCGACCTCGACCCCACCGCCACCCGCGAGGACTACCTGCCGGTCGTGCGCGAGCTGGTCCGCGAGGGCTACCTCACCCCCGCCTGACCCGGCCCGAACTTCCCGCCGACCCGGCCCAAACTTCACACTGACCCGGCCCGAACTTCTCGCCGACCCGGCCCGGATCTCCGCCCGGGGTCAGGGCAGGGACAGCCGACCCTCGATCGGGTACGCCGACTGCTCGACCTCGCTGCCGAGGACGGCGTCGATCGTGACGTCGAGGGAGGGGACGTCGCCGCAGGTCGCTGCGTCGAAGCGCACCGAGCCGGTGGAGTCGGGGGCGCCGCTGACGATCTCGTTGGCCTGCCGTGCCGGGTCGGGGCTCGGCACGGCCGCGAAGTAGACGAACGTCCACTCTTCGGAACGGACGTTCTTCTTCTCCGCGCTCCCCTCGAAGGGCAGCACGTAGGTGCGGCCGGGCTCGACGTCGTCGACGAGGACAGAGATGTGCAGCAACGGCTCGAGGAGCACGTCGTCGGGGCCGGTCACCACCTCGGTGGAGGCGTCGAGGCGCTCACCCAGTCGACCGGCCGGCGAGCAGCTCAGCTCGACCGGGCCGAAGCTGAGCTCCTCGCCGTCGTCGCGGGTGACCACCACGGTGTTGGTCCCGCCCTGGCCGGCCGGGTCTGGTGCCCGCTCGGGCTCGCTGCCCCCGGTGGTCAGGGCGAGCCCGCCGATCGCGACCGAGGCCGCCAGCGCGCCGCCCGCGACGCGAACGGTCGTACGTCGGCGCCGGCGACGGGTGATCGCGGCGCCCAGAACGGGTCCGAGGTCGAGCGGAGCCGCCAGTGCCGAGGTCAGCCGGTCGTAGGCCCGCTCGAGCTCGTCGTCACGCCCGTCGGTGGTCTCGTGCAGGTCGGTGGGGCTCATCGCGGGGTCGCTTCCTGGGTGCTGGGACGGGTCGGGTCGGCGCGGTGGCGGGCCAGCTCGGCCTGGAGCCGCTCGGTGCCGCGGGACAGGTGGGCCTTGACGGTGCCCTCGGCGCAGCCCATCCGAGCCGCGATGCCGCGCACGTCGAGGTCCTCGACGTAGCGCAGCGCCAGCGCCGTGCACTGGCGGGGGCTGAGCATCGCCAACGCCTCGACGAGCCAGCCGTCGAGCTCGCCGACCAGCTCCACGCGGGCGTCCTCGCGGTGGTTCGCCGGCACCAGCACCTCACGGCGGAACCGCCGCAGCCTGTCGATGTTGAGCCGGGTCATCACGGTGCGGGCGTACGCCGCGGGCTCGTCGAAGCGGGTGCGGCCCCACCGCTCGCCCATCCGGACGAGGGTCTCCTGGGTGAGGTCCCAGGCGTCGTGGGGGTTGCCGGTCAGGGCGTGGGCGAGACCGAGCAACCCGGGGGTCTGTGCTCGCGCGAACTCCCCGAACTCCCCGAACTCCCCGAACTCCCCGAACTCCCCGAGGTCGCGGGTGGTGTGCGTGCTCATCCGGGTCCTCTGCTCGTAGGTGCTGACACCACCTTGACGACCGGCGGGCACGAAAGGTTGAGGCTGCGCGGCACGAGCTGTCGGTCCTGGCCGGGTGGGTGGGAAGAATGGGCCGGGTCGGCGTGAGATCTGGGCCGGGTCAGGGCGAAGTTCGGGCCGGGTGGGCGTCGCGGGCGGCCCAGGCGCGCTCGCGCAGGTGCAGCAGGCGAGCGCGGGTGGCGCCGGTGAGCAGGTCGGGGTGGCCCAGGTCGAGCAGGTCGGGCACGCCCATCGGGCGGTGGTGCAGCGAGGCGAGGTGGCGGAAGCCGACCAGGCCCGCGCGCACCGTGGCGCCGTACGCCGACGGGGCGCCGCGCAGGTCGAGGTGGTCCTTGAGCGTGCCGACGCGCAGGTCGCCCGCGGGGTGCAGCAGCCCGTTGGCCTTGGCGACCGCCCAGGCGATCCCCCCGGCGCAGGCGGCCGCGCTGCTGGCGCGGCTGACGGCCTCGGGCTCGAGGCGCCACAGCGTCAGCAGCGCGGTGCGCAGCGCGGTGGCGACCTCGACGTCGAAGCAGCGCCCGGCCACCGAGTCCAGCAGCTCGGCGACGGCCTCGACCCGCTGGCGCTCGGCGCGGCTGGGGTAGTCGTCGGGCAGGTCGGGCGACTCGCCCAGCGGCGCGGCGTCGAGGGCGGCCAGCGCGGCCTCGCCGCCGACCCGGTCGGCGAGCCAGTCGAGCACGTGCTGCCAGCGCGGCGTCGGCGGTGGCGGGGGCGGCTGGCGCTCCTCGCGGTCGCGGCGGGCCGCGAAGGCCGCCCACGCCGTGCCCGTCACCGGGCGGGTCGAGTGGGAGACCAGGCGGCCGTCGAGGAAGACCAGCTCGGTGAGCCGGTCCTCGACCGGGCCGTCCGAGCGCGCCGCCTCCTCCCAGGGCTCGTCGAACCAGGGCCCGTCGAACCGGGGCCCGTCGAACCGGGGCCCGTCGAACCGGGGCCCGTCGAACCGCGCGTCGTCGAAGGATGGCTCGTCGAGGTACCGGTCGTCGTAGCGGGGACGCCGGCGCGGGGCGCCGTAGAGGTCGGTCACGGGGAACTCCTGGAGGTCGCGGCGGGAGGTGGGGGGACGAGGCTGGCACGTCGCCGGCCGCGTCGAGCCGGTCCTCCACAGGCGCCGCGGCCCGAGGTGCCGGCAAGGCCCCTGACCTGCGCAAAGCGTCCGCGGCCACGCCGCAGCAGCGGCGTACGCCGCCGCACGCGCTACCGTGACGGCCGGCGGGACCCTCGGGGGTCGTGCCTCGGCCAGCACCCGGGGCACCGCACGGAGCAACGCCGTCCCTCCCCACACCTCTCGAAGGAATGACACACGCAGTGGCACACAAGTTGGTGATCGTCGAGTCCCCGGCGAAGGCCCGCACCATCGGCGGGTACCTCGGCCAGGGCTACGTCGTCGAGTCCTCCATCGGCCACATCCGCGACCTCCCGCAGTCGGCCGCGGACACCCCGGCCAAGATCAAGGACAAGCCGTGGGGCCGCCTGGCCGTCGACGTCGACAACGGCTTCGAGCCCTACTACGTGGTGCCGCGCGACAAGAAGAGCCACATCACCAAGCTCAAGGGCCTGCTCAAGGACGCCGACGAGCTCTACCTCGCCACCGATGAGGACCGCGAGGGCGAGGCCATCGCGTGGCACCTCCTCGACGAGCTGAAGCCCAAGAACATCCCGGTGCACCGGATGGTCTTCCACGAGATCACCAAGTCGGCGATCCAGGCCGCCGTGGACAACCCGCGCACCATCAACGACGACCTCGTCGAGGCCCAGGAGGCGCGCCGCATCCTCGACCGCCTCTACGGCTACGAGGTCTCCCCGGTGCTGTGGAAGAAGGTCATGTCGGGCCTGTCGGCCGGGCGCGTGCAGTCGGTGGCCACCCGCCTGGTCGTCGACAAGGAACGCGACCGGATGGCCTTCAAGATCGCCTCCTACTGGGACCTCGAGGGCACCTTCGACGCCGGCTCCAAGCACGAGCAGAGGATGTTCCCGGCGAAGGTCTACTCCGTCGACGAGCGCCGGGTCGCCCGCGGCTCCGACTTCACCTCCGAGGGCGTGCTCAAGTCCTCCGCAGAGAGCAAGGTCGTCCACCTCGACCGCACCCGCGCCGAGGCGCTGGTCGCCGGGCTGTCGGAGACCACCTTCGACGTCCGCTCGGTCGAGTCCAAGCCCTACCGCCGCTCGCCCTACGCGCCGTTCCGCACCACGACGCTGCAGCAGGAGGCCAGCCGCAAGCTCGGCATGGGCGCCAGCGTGACCATGTCGGTCGCGCAGCGCCTCTACGAGAACGGCTTCATCACCTACATGCGTACCGACTCCACGACCCTGTCGGGCACCGCGGTCAACGCGGCGCGCGCCCAGGTCCAGGAGCTGTACGGCGCGGAGTACCTGCCCGACGCCCCGCGCACCTACGCCTCGAAGGTCAAGAACGCCCAGGAGGCGCACGAGGCGATCCGGCCCGCCGGCGAGTCGTTCCGCACCCCCGCCCAGACCGGCCTCAAGGGCGAGCAGTTCCGCCTCTACGAGCTGATCTGGATGCGCACCGTCGCCTCGCAGATGAAGGACGCCGTCGGCCAGTCGGTCACGATCCGCCTCGGCGGAGCCGCCTCGGGCGGCGAGGACGTCGTCTTCTCGGCCAGCGGTCGCGTCATCACCTTCCACGGCTTCCTCAAGGCCTACGTCGAGGGCACCGACCACGGTGCGGCCTCCGACGACCAGGAGACCCGCCTGCCGCAGCTCGCCCAGGGCGACGCGGTCTCGGCGGCCTCGATCAGCGCCAACGGCCACGAGACCAAGCCGCCGGCGCGCTACACCGAGGCCACGCTGATCAAGGAGCTCGAGGAGCGCGAGATCGGCCGCCCCTCGACGTACGCCTCGATCATCGGCACGATCCTCAACCGCGGCTACGTCTACAAGAAGGGCACGGCCCTGGTGCCGGCCTGGCTGGCGTTCTCGGTGATCCGGCTGCTCGAGGAGCACTTCCCGCGCCAGATCTCCTACGAGTTCACGGCGCAGATGGAGGACGTGCTCGACGAGATCGCGGCCGGGCGCAAGCAGCGCAACACCGAGCTGGGCGAGTTCTACTACGGCAACGACGACCTCGTCGGGCTCAAGAAGCTCGTCGACGAGCTCGGCGACATCGACGCCCGTGAGCTGGCCACCTTCCCGGTGGGCGGCCCCGACTCGGGGGTCAACCTGCGGGTGGGCCGCTACGGCCCCTACCTCGAGGGCCCCGACGACGAGGGCAACCCGGTCGGCAAGCGCGCCAACGTGCCCGACGACCTGCCGCCCGACGAGCTGACGCTCGAGAAGGCCAAGGAGCTCTTCGCCAACCCCGCCGGCGAGGAGATCGAGCTCGGCGCGCACCCCGAGACCGGGCTGCGCGTGGTGGCCAAGAACGGGCGCTTCGGCCCCTACGTCACCGAGGACCTGCCCGAGGACGCCAAGAAGAGCGCCAAGCCCCGCACCGGCTCGCTCTTCAAGTCGATGTCGCTCGACACGATCACCCTCGACGACGCCGTCAAGCTGCTCTCGCTGCCCCGCGTGGTCGGCGAGGACCCCGAGACCGGCGACGAGATCACCGCCCAGAACGGCCGCTACGGCCCGTACCTGAAGAAGGGCACCGACTCGCGCTCGCTGACCAGCGAGGACCAGCTCTTCACGGTCACCCTCGAGGAGGCCCTGAAGATCTACTCCCAGCCCAAGCAGCGCGGGCGGGCCGCCGCGGCCCCGCCGCTCAAGGAGCTCGGCAACGACCCGGTCTCCGGGCAGCCGGTCGTGGTGAAGTCGGGCCGCTTCGGCGAGTACGTCACCGACGGCGAGTACAACGCCACCCTGCGCAAGGACGACACGGTCGAGGACCTCACCCTCGAGCGCGCCGCCGAGCTGCTCGAGGAGCGTCGCGCCCGCGGACCGGCCAAGAAGGCCGCGAAGAAGGGCGCCAAGAAGGCCCCGGCCAAGAAGACGGCGGCCAAGAAGGCCACCACCAAGAAGGCCGCCGCCAAGAAGACTACGAAGAAGGCCTCGGCCAAGAAGTCCTGAGGCCTCCGGCCCCCTGCAGGAGTCCCCGGCCGGCCGGGGACTCCTGCGCTTGTCAGGGGTTGCAACACCCACCAAGCGCAGGACTTCCCTGACAAGCGCGGCTCACCCGGACCCGTCGTACGCCGCCCGCTCGCCCACCGCGGGCCGGGCGGCGTACGCCGTCGGGGCGCCGTCGGTGGGCCTGCCTAGCCTGGGCCCGTGCCCCCGCCCACCGCAGCCGAGCGCCTGCTCCAGGTGCGCCGGATCTACCACGAGCCCGACATCGAGCGGTGGCCGCGCGCGCAGCAGGTGCTGGAGCGCTTCCCCGACGCGGAGCGGGTCGAGGTGGCCTCCCACCAGGACATCCCGGGCCTCTACGGCAACCCCGGCGGGGTGGAGCGGTGGGTGCGCACCAAGCGCGAGGTGCTGGTGCTGGGGGGGAAGCGCAGCCTGCAGGCGCGGCCCAACGGCCGCTCGGCCGACTTCATCGCCCCGTCCACCAGCAACGGCTGCGCGATGGCCTGCAGCTACTGCTACGTGCCGCGGCGCAAGGGCTTCGCCAACCCGGTCACGGTCTTCGTCAACATCGAGAGGATCGCGGGCTACCTGGCCCGCCACGCCGCGCGGCAGGGGCCCAAGGCCGAGCCCAACCAGTGCGACCCCGTCGACTGGGTCTACGACCTGGGCGAGAACGGCGACTGCTCGGCCGACGCGCTGGTCTCCGACAACGTGCGCGACCTCGTCGACCTCTTCGGCGACCTGCGCGGGGCCAAGGCCAGCTTCGCCACCAAACTGGTCAACCGCGACCTGCTCGACTGGGACCCGCGCGGCGGCACCCGGGTACGGTTCTCGTTGATGCCCGAGCCGCTGGCGCACCGGCTCGACCTGCGCACCTCGCGCATCGCCGAGCGGATCAAGGCGGTCGACGACTTCGTCGAGGCCGGCTACGAGGTGCACCTCAACTTCAGCCCCGTCGTGGTGCACGAGCAGTGGCTGGGCCAGTGGGCCGAGCTGTTCGAGCAGGTCGACGACGTGCTGGGGGAGCGGGCGAAGGCGCAGCTGGCCTGCGAGATCATCTTCCTGACCCACAACGAGCCGCTGCACGAGGTCAACCTCGGCTGGCACCCGCGCGGCGAGGAGCTGCTGTGGCGCCCGGACCTCCAGGAGCCCAAGACCAGCCACTCGGGGCAGGCCAACGTGCGCTAGCGCGCCCCCTGGAAGGCGCGGTGGCGCGACCAGCTCACCGACCTGCTGGCCGCGCGGATGCCCTACTGCCGGGTCCGCTACGCCTTCTGAGCCCCGGTCGCAGGGGACGGCTGTGGACCGGTGCTGGCCGGTGTCGGTGCCCCCACGTAGGTTCGGGGCCGTGACATCGCCCGGCACCTACACCCAGCGCGGCGTCTTCGTGTGCTTCGAGGGCGGCGAGGGCTCCGGCAAGTCGACCCAGTCGCGCCTGCTGCGCACCTGGCTGGAGGAGCAGGGCCACCGCGTCGTCCTGACCTTCGAGCCGGGGGACACCCCGGTGGGCCGACGGGTGCGCGAGATCGTGCTCTCCCCCGAGACCGGGGCGCTGGCCGACCGCACCGAGGCGCTGCTCTACGCCGCCGACAAGGCCGAGCACGTCGAGACGCTGGTGCTGCCCGCCCTCGAGCGCGGCGAGGTCGTCGTCACCGACCGCTACGTCGACTCCACGCTGGCCTACCAGGGCGCCGGGCGCAGCCTGCCGGTCTCCGAGGTCGAGCAGGTGGCCCGCTGGGCGACCCAGGACCTGCGCCCGCACCTGACGGTGGTCCTCGACCTCGAGCCCGCCGCGGGCCTGGGCCGCTTCGAGAGCCGCGACCGCATCGAGGGCGAGTCGCTGGAGTTCCACCAGCGGGTGCGCGAGTCGTTCGTCGCGATGGCCGCCGCCGACCCCGAGCACTACCTGGTGCTCGACGCCCGCGCCCCGGTCGAGGAGGTCGCGGCCGCCGTGCAGGCCAGGCTCGTCCCGCTGCTGCAGGCGCTGACCGGCCCCCAGCAGCCCGAGCAGGTGGCGCCGTGAGTGCGCCCACCCACGAGGTGACCTCGACCGTCTGGGAGCGCCTGGTCGGCCAGCGCCCGGCGATCAAGGCGCTGCGCTCGGCCGCGTCGGGCCACGGCATGAGCCACGCATGGCTCTTCACCGGCCCACCCGGCTCGGGCCGCTCCAACGCCGCGATCGCGTTCGCCGCCGCGCTGCAGTGCGAGAACGCCCCCGACCGGGCCGGCTGCGGGCACTGCCACGGCTGCCACACCGCGCTGGTCGGCAGCCACGCCGACGTCGCCCTGGTGCGCACCGAGAAGCTCTCCATCGGCGTCGAGGAGGTGCGCGACCTGGTGCGCAAGGCGTCCCTGTCACCGGTGGGGCCGGGCCGCCAGATCCTGATCATCGAGGACGCCGACCGGCTCACGGAGCGGGCCTGGAACGCGCTGCTCAAGGCGATCGAGGAGCCCGGCGAGCGCACCGTGTGGATGCTCTGCGCCCCCACCCTCGAGGACGTGCTGCCCACCGTGGTGAGCCGCTGCCGGCTGGTCACGCTGACCACCCCGACCTCGCCCGACGTGGCCGCCTTCCTCTCCCGCACCCTCGGCGTGCCCGACGCGCTCGCGTCGTACGCCGCCCGCGCGAGCCAGGGCCACATCGGCCGGGCCCGGGCGCTGGCCACCGACGAGGCGACCCGCAACCGGCGGCGCGAGGTGGTGCTCTACCCCGCCAAGCTGACCACGTTGGGGGCCTGCATGCAGGCGGCCGCCAACCTCGTCGAGGTCGCCAAGGAGGAGGCCGAGGCGATCACCACCGACCTCGACGCCCGCGAGAAGGTCGACCTCGACGCCTCCTACGGCGTGGTCGAGCGGGGGCGCCGCCCGCGCGAGTACGCACCAGCCCTCTCCGCGCTGGAGAAGGGCCAGAAGACCCGGGCCAAGCGGCGCGTCCTCGACGTCGTCGACCGCAGCCTGATGGACCTGGTCTCGGTCTACCGCGACGCGATCGCGATCGCGGTCGGTGCCGCGGGCGCGCTGGTCAACGAGGAGATCCGCCCCGACGTCGAGGAGGTCGTGCGCACCTCGAGCCCCGAGCTCAACCTGCGCCGCATCGACGCGGTCTTCGAGGCCCGTGAGCAGATGCTGGAGTTCAACGTGCAGCCCGCCTTGGCGCTGGAGGCCATGATGGTCGCCCTGATGGTGCCCGAGGGGAGCGGTCGTTGAGGTCGGTCAAGCAGGTCGTGGCGATCGTGGTCGTCCTGGCGATGGTCCTCAGCGCCCTCGGCCTGGCCCTGGCCCTGGTGCTGGGCGGCCTGCTCGGCGGCGACGAGACGCCGCAGCAGCCGCGCACCGGCCCGGCGCCGAGCACCACCCCCTCCGGCGACGCCACCGAGCCGCCCGACCCCGCCCTGGCGCCGTTCTACGACCAGTCCCTCGACTGGCAGGCGTGCGAGAGCGACGCCGACCACGAGTGCGCCCGTCTCCAGGTGCCGCTCGACTACACCGACCCCGGCGGCGAGACGATCGAGATCGCGGTGCTGCGGGTGCCGGCGAGCGAGCCCGGGCAGCGGCTCGGCTCGCTGGTGGTCAACCCCGGCGGACCCGGCGCCCCCGGCACGTCGTACGCCGCCGCCGGCGACGCGGTCTTCCGCGCACCGCTGCTGGCCCGCTACGACATCGTCGGCTTCGACCCCCGCGGCACGGGCGGCTCCGCGCCGGTCGACTGCCTCTCCGACGACCAGCTGACCGACTTCCTGGCAGCCGACCCCTCGCCCGACGAGCCGGCCGAGGTCGAGGCGCTGGTCGCCGGCCTCGAGGCCTTCTTCGACGGGTGCGTCGAGCGCTCCGGCGACCTGGCCGCCCACGTCAGCACCGTCGAGGCCGCCAAGGACATGGACGTGCTGCGCGCTGCGCTGGGCGAGGGCGGCCTGACCTACCTGGGCGCCTCCTACGGCACCAAGCTGGGTGCCACCTACGCCGAGCTCTTCCCCGACCGGGCCGACCGGCTGGTGCTCGACGGCGCCGTCGACGTCAGCCTCACCAGCCGCGAGCTCAACCTGGGTCAGGCGGCGGGCTTCGAGCGGGCGCTGCGCGCCTACGTCGCCGACTGCGTCGAGGCCGGCGCCTGCTTCCTCGGCGAGACCGTGCAGGAGGGCCTGGACCGCATCGTCGCCTTCCTCGAGGAGGTCGACCGTGAGCCGATCCCCGCCCCCGGCGAGCGCGAGCTGACCGTCGGCAGCGCCTTCTACGGCATCATCACGCCGCTCTACGTCAGCGACTACTGGTTCCTGCTGAGCCAGGCCCTCGAGGCCGCCTTCGCGGGCGACGGGACCACCCTGATGCTGCTCGCCGACACCTACGCCTCGCGCACCCCCAGCGGCAGCTACACCGACAACTCCTCCGAGGCGATCTACGCGATCAACTGCCTCGACGACCCGTCCTCGACCCCGGTCGAGGAGATCCCGGCGCAGGTGCCCGACTTCCTCGAGGCCTCGCCGACCCTCGGCGAGGTGTTCGCCTGGAGCCTGGTCGGCTGCCGCGGCCTCGAGGTCGAGCCCGACCCCTCCACCCGCCTCGACGAGATCACCGCCGACGGTGCGGCGCCGATCCTGGTGGTGGGCACCACCCGTGACCCGGCGACGCCGTACGAGTGGGCCGAGGCGCTGGCCGACCAGCTCGAGCCCGGCGTGCTGCTGACCCGCGAGGGCGACGGCCACACGGCCTACAACTCGGGCAACGCCTGCGTCGACGAGGCGATCGAGGGGTTCCTCATCGAGGGCACCGTCCCCGACGACGGCACCACCTGCTGAGGCAGGCGCTCAGCGACCGGAGCGCAGCAGCCGCAGCAGCCCCGCCACGGAGGCGACCGAGGCCTCGCCCCAGCTGAACCGGTCGTCCCACAGCGTGATCAGCCCGTCGCGCACCTCGAAGGTGCCGTCGACGTGGAACCGGCTGCCGTAGGCCTTCCAGGTCAGGGTGTCGTGGCGGTCGGTGAGCACGGTGGACCCGTCGGCGCCGACGTGGTGCAGCTCGACGCGCACGCCGACGCCGCGCGCGGTGAGCATGTCGAGGGCCTCGGCGACCTTGGCGCCCCGCACGGTGGGCAGCCGGGTGTTGCGCCACTCGACGTCGGGGGCCAGCAGCGCGTTCGCCCGGGTGGTGTCCCCGGCGCTGAGGTGCTCGAGGAAGGCGCGGACGACGTCACGGGGCTCGGTCATGGCGCCAGCCTAGGGACACACGGCACGCGCTCACCCCAGCCGGGAGTGCACCTCGGCGGCGGTGGCCTCACCGGAGCGGACCGCGCCCTCCATGTAGCCGTTCCAGACCGGAGAGCACTCGGTGCCGGCCCAGTGCACGCGGCCCACGGGCTCACGCAGCGCGCTGCCGAAGCCGGTCCAGGTGCCCGGGGTGAAGTGCGCGCCGTAGCAGCCGCGGGTGAACTCCTCGGTCGACCAGTCGCGCTCGAGGTACTCGACGGGCTCGGCGGCGCGCGGGCCGAAGTAGCCGACCAGGCAGTCCACGACGGCCTGCCGCCGCTCGGCCGCGTCGCGGCCCGACCACTCCCGAGCCGCGGGGCCCTCCAGGAAGCAGAGCAGGATGCCGCGCGGATACCCGGGCGGTGAGTTGTCGAAGACCACCTTCACCGGGCCCCGGTCGGAGGCCACCTGGCCGTTGAGCCCCTCCTCGCGCCAGAACGGCGTCGGGTAGACGGCGTAGACCTTGATGACGCTGCCGGCCGGGGTGCGCTGGGTCAGCTGGTCGCGCAGGGCGGGCAGGAGCGGCCGGTGCACGAGCCGGCCGGCCAGGGTGGGCGGCAGGGCCACGACCGCGCGTCGCGCCCGCCAGCGTCGGCCGTCACGGGTGCCGACGGTGACCCCCCGGTCGTCCTGCTCGACCTGGCCCACCACCTGGCCCAGGCGCACGTCGAGCGGCTCGGCCATCCGCTCGCTCAGCAGCACCGAGCCACCCTCGACGCGGTCCTGCTGGGCGCCGGCCCCGGTGGCCATCAGCGTGTCCAGGTCCTGCCCGGAGCGGGTGTAGAAGAGCGCGTGCAGCAGCGACACGTCGCCGGACCCCGTCGCGAGGACGGCCTCGGCGAAGAGGTCGAAGTAGGCGCGCCCCGCGGCGGTCCGCAGGTGGCGGCGCACCCAGGTGTGCAGCGTCTGGGCGTCCAGGCGCCCGGCGTCGGGGGTCAGCCACGGGTGCTCGGTGTCGACGCGCCGGGCGATCCGGCCGAAGCGGGCCACGCCCTGGGCGAGGTCGGCGAGGGCGACCGGGTTCAGTCGCGGCACGGCGCCCTTGGCGCTGCTCATCCGCCGGGTGCGTCCGCCGAGGGAGAAGAGCATCTCGCCGTCGTCGTACGTCGCCACGGTGCGCAGGCCGTGCTCGTGGACGAGCTCGTACATGCGGTCCTGCGTGGGCCCGATCCACTGCCCGCCGAGCTCGACCCACTGGCCGTCGGACAGGTGCGCGCCCTCGGTGCGGCCGCCGACGCGCTCGCGTGCCTCGAGCACCACTACCGAGCGACCGGCCGTGGTGAGGGCCCGGGCCGCGGAGAGACCGGCCAGGCCGGCGCCGACCACCACCACGTCGTGGGTGTCCATGGCCACCTCCTCGGCGGCAGCCTAGTGACGCGGGCGCCGCTCAGCGAGGGTTGATGGGCTCGGCGATCGCCTGCATCCGCCGGGTGGCCAGCTCGATCATCAGCCGGGCGGCGGGGGAGAGGACGGCGTTGGTGCGGTGCACGATCGCGAAGGTGTCGAACTGGCGCGGACGCAGCGACACGAACCCGGCCCGCGGCGCCAGCCGGGGCAGCAGCTGCTCGGCGGCACCCCGGGGGATGACGCTGTCGGCCAGGCCCATGCCCACGAGCTCGACGGCGGTCTCGACGTCCTCGACCTCGATCCTGCTCTGCGGGTTGCGCCCGGTCTCGTGGAGCATCTGGCGCAGGGTGGCCCGGGTGGAGTCGACCGCGCGGTACGTCGTCTCGGGCATCACCAGCGAGGCCTGCGCCAACCGGTGCGCGGTGACCGGGCTGGTCAGGTGCTCGGGGTCGGAACTGATGTAGACCAGCTCCTCGCGCGCCACCGGGCGCACGGAGATGCCCTCGCTGGCCACCGTCGAGACGGCCAGCATCGCGGCCTCGAGGCGGCCGCGGCGCAGGTCCTCCACGACCTCGGTGGAGTTCTGCCCGACCAGCTCGACCCGCACCCCGGGGTAGCGCTTGAGCACGTCGGCGATCAGCGCGGAGCCGGCGTACAGGCGGGCGATGCCGAACATGCCGAAGCGGATGGTGCCGGTCTCGAGCGACTTGACGCTGGCCACCGCCCGCTCGGTCTCGGCGATGGCAGCCAGCACCTGCTCGGCGTAGGGCCGCATCGTCTCGGCGACCGTGGTGGGCTCCACCCCGCGCCCGACCCGGTGGAAGAGCTGCACGCCCAGCGACTTCTCCAGGGCCCGGATCTGCTCGGAGACCGAGGGCTGGGCGTAGCCGAGCTCCTCGGCCGCCCGGGTCAGCGAACCCTGCTCGTAGGTGGCGAGGAAACATGTGAGCTGGTGCACAGATAGCACAAGGATGATCCTATGCCTTCCGCAGGAAAGTCAGGCTACCCCTATTGCTACTGGCGAGTCAGACTGGTCGCAGACACCACGTCTCCGAGTCGAGAAAGGAACCGCCGTGCTCACCCACGTCTGCACCTCCTGCAGCAAGCGCCAGCTCATCTTCCCCTCCCAGTTCACGGCCGTGACCGGCTCCGAGACCGGGCCGATCGCCACCTTCACCTGCTGGTGCGGCGCCGAGCAGTCCGCCCCGCTGGGCTGGGCCGACTCCGAGCCCCGCAAGCGCGTCCTCGCCGCCTGAGCGAGGCCCACGCCGTACGCCGCCGCCCCCGCCGCCTGATTTCTCGCGGCCGGGGCGGCGTCTGTATGCTCACCCGCGTTGCCCGGAGCCGGATGCCGGAACGGGCAGCACGCCGCCTTAGCTCAGTCGGTAGAGCGTCTCACTCGTAATGAGAAGGTCGTCGGTTCGATTCCGACAGGCGGCTCCAACGGCCCCTGCGGCCAGCGGTCGCAGAGGCCCAGGCCGAGCACGCACTATCGTCGGCGTGCCATGAAGAACAGGCCGCAGTACTCCATCGCCTCGGTCGACAACGCCCTGCACCTCGCGCAGCTGCTGCTGCTCGAGGGGCCCCTGAGGGTGTCGGAGGCCGCTGCTCGCCTCGACGTCTCCGTGTCGACGGCGCACCGGCTGCTGGCCATGCTCGTCTACCGCGACTTCGCCGAGCAGGCCAGCGACCGGACGTACCGGGCCGGGCCCATGCTGGGTGGCGCCCCGGCGCCGGACGTGTCGGTCGGTGACCTGCGAGCCGTGGCCCTCCCGCACCTGCGACGACTCGTCGACCGCGTGCAGGAGTCCGCGAACCTCGTGGTGCTCAGCGGGCCGCAGGTCCGGTTCGTGCACACCGTCGAGTGCGCCCAGCTGATCCGGGCGGGGGACCGCTCCGGCAAGGCGCTGCCGGCCCACGTCAGCAGCGCGGGCAAGGCGATCCTGGCGATGCTGGAGCCCGACGACCTGGCGGTCGCGCTGGCCGGGCTCGACGCCACGCAGCGCCAGCGCGTACGCCGCGGCCTGGGGGTCGTGCGCCGCAACGGCTTCGCGCTCAACAACCAGCAGACCGAGGCGGGGCTGAGTGCCATCGGGGTCCCGGTGCGGTGCGGGGGCGGTCGCTTCGCGGGGATCTCCGTGGCCATGCCGGCGTTCCGCTTCTCGCGCGACCGCGTGGCGCCCCTGGTCGAGGAGCTGGTCACCTGCGCCAGGGCGCTGGAGGACGACGTGCGCGAGGCCGGCGGCGACCGACAGCAATAGTTTCTGTCAGGCAGAAACGTGTGTTCTGCAGGCTGGGGCCTGCCGCACGCTGGAGGTCGACCCACGACACCAGGAGCTCCAGTGCAGTTCTACCGAGACGGCTTCTACACCGGCGACCCGGCCACCGCCCCGTCGACCGCCCTCCCGCGCCCGTCGCAGGACGTCGACGAGGAGGTCGACGTCCTCGTCGTCGGCACGGGCCCCGCAGGTCTGGTCCTCGCGGCCCAGCTCGCTCGCTTCCCCTCCATCCGGACCGTGGTGGTGGAGCGCCGCGAGGGGCCGCTCGAGCTCGGCCAGGCCGACGGTGTCGCCTGCCGCAGCATGGAGATGTTCGAGGCGTTCGGGATCGCGGGGCGGATCCTGGAGGAGTCCTACCAGGTCAACGAGACCAGGTTCTGGGGCCCGGATCCCGAGCGTCCGGCGGTGATCGCGCGCACCGGCCGGGTCCAGGACGTGGAGGACGGGCTGAGCGAGATGCCCCACCTCATCCTCAACCAGGCACGGGTGCACGACCACCTGCTGCAGGCGATGCGGTCGGCGCCGGCGCGGCTGGCTCCCGACTACGGTCTCGAGCTGGTCGACCTCGTGGTCCCCGACGGCGACGGCCCGGTCGAGGTGACCGTGCGCGACGTGCGCACCGGGGCGGCGCGCCGGCTGCGCGCCACGTACGTCGTGGGGTGCGACGGTGCGCGCAGCCGGGTGCGCCAGCTGGTCGGACGCCGCCTCGACGGTGACCGGGCCGACCACGCCTGGGGGGTCCTCGACGTCCTGGCGGTCACCGACTTCCCCGACATCCGCGTCAAGGCGGCCATCCGGTCGGCCGAGCACGGCAGCATCCTGCTGATCCCCCGCGAGGGCGGCTACCTGGTGCGCCTCTACGTCGACCTCGGCGACGTGCGCGCGGCCGACCGCGAGCGGGTGCGCTCGATGAGCGCGGAGGAGGTCGTCGAGCGCGCCCGGCGGGTGCTGCACCCCCACAGCCTGGAGGTCCGCGAGACCGTGTGGTTCTCGGTCTACGAGGTGGCCCAGCGCATCGCCGACCGGTTCGACGACGGCGCCGACGACGCCGGCGAGGACCCGCGTCCCCCGCGGGTCTTCATCGCCGGGGACGCCTGCCACACCCACAGCGCCAAGGCCGGTCAGGGGATGAACGTCTCCATGCAGGACGCCTTCAACCTCGGCTGGAAGCTCGCCTCGGTGCTCGGGGGCCGCAGCGCCGCCACGCTGCTGCAGACCTACGACGCCGAGCGCCGACCCGTGGCCCAGCAGCTGATCGACTTCGACAAGGAGTGGTCGACGATGCTGGCCGGGTCACCCACGCGCGAGGCCCCCGGCCCGGGCAGCCGGTCCCGGGACGACCTCCTGGCGACGTACTTCACCCAGCAGGGCCGCTACACCGCAGGCGTGGCCACGCGGTACCCGGCCGGCGCGCTGGTCGGTGCGGGCGAGCACCAGCACCTCGCGACCGGCTTCGAGGTCGGCACCCGCTTCCACTCCGCACCGGTCACCCGGCTCGCCGACGCACGACGGGTCCACCTGGGCCACGCCGCCCGCGCCGACGGCCGGTGGCGGCTCTACCTCTTCGCCGACCGCGCCCGCCTCGCCTGGGACGCCGCCCTGACCTGGCTCGCGGAGGACCCCGCGTCCCCGGTCGTGCGGCACCGGCGAGCCGACGACGACGTCGACGCGGTGCTGGACGTGCGCGGCGTCCTGCCGTGCTCCAGCCACGAGGTGGAGCTCGCCGACCTGCCGGCACTGCTGCGGCCCCGGACCGGCGCCCTGGGCCTGGTCGACCTGGAGAAGTGCTTCACGGCGACGACGACGCCGGCAGCAGCGGCCGGCGGCGAGGTGGACGTCTTCGACCTGCGCGGGGTGGACCGGGACGAGGGTGCGATGGTCCTGGTGCGCCCCGACCAGCACGTCGCGCAGGTGCTGCCCCTGACCGGCACCCGGGAGCTGTCGGCCTTCCTGGCCGGGGTCCTGCTCGACGCCGGAGCGCAGGAGCCCCTGACCCGGCGGTGAGACGCGGTGACAGGTGGTGACAGGCGGGTCGTCGGCCCAGGGACCCGGCCCCCTCACAGCCGCCGGTCAGCCTGCTGTCAGGTCCGTGGCTCAGGCTGGGGGCCATGACCCCAGCGCACCGCCCGACCAGGTCCGTCCGAGTCCGCGACAGGGCGGGCGAGGTCTCGCGCCGCGGCCGCCGGGCAGCGGCGACCGTGCTGCTGGTGGGCGCCACGCTGCTGGCGGGACCGCTGCCCGCCGCCGGGGCCGCGACGCCGGCGACCGCACCCGGGCTGGTCGCCGGGGACGTCTCCAGGGACGGCGCCGCCGGCTCCGACGTCGTCGAGCTCGCCGAGGCGCTGCAGGTCGAGTACGCCGGCGCCGTGCCGGCCGAGGAGGTCTCGGCCCTGGTGCGGGGGGTCGCGGCGCGGCTGGAGATCGATGGCCCTGGGGCCGGGCTGCTGCTGCGCACCACGGAGGCGGCCAGCCGGCGCGCACTGACCGACCACCTCGCCCGCGGGGTGCCGCTGCCTCGCTGACCCGTGCCGTTCGCGACCCCCTCCGAGAAGGCGAGGTGCGCCACCCCCGTCTCCCGGTACGATCCGGTGCCGCGCAGGACGCGCGGGGAGGAGTTCAGCCTCCGCGAGCGTGGAGGCGACACGATGGCAGCGACGGGCTCACCCGGGGCCGCGCAGGACCCTGCCCGGTCGACGCCGCCCGACGTGCGCTCCTCCGTGGTGCGGCGGCTGGTGGCGGGCAGCGACCGCAGCTCCTCGCTCGACCGGCTCTGCGAGCTCGCAGCCGCCCTGCTCGACGCCGGCTCCGCCCAGGTCTCGCTGGTCGGGGCGACCCAGGTCGTCGTGGGCGGCCACGGCGCGGGCAGTGGCCTGGTCGGCCTCGAGACACCCGCCGCCGACTCGCTGTGCACCGTCACGGTCGGTCTGAAGGCGCCGCTGGTGGTGCCCGACACCACGCTCGACGACCGGGTCAGCACTCTGCCACCGGTCACGTCCGGTGCTGTCGGCGCCTACCTGGGAGTCCCTCTGGTGGTCGCCGACGGCCAGGTGGTGGGCTCGCTCTGCGTGTACGACGCCGCCCCGCGCGACTGGCCCGACCACAGCGTGAGCACCCTCGAGCGGCTCGCCGACGCCGTCGTCGGCGACCTCGAGCTCGCGGCGCTCAGCTCCGACTTCGAGACCCAGCAGGTCGCCTGGCGGCTGGCGACGGACGCGGCCGGGGTCGGCGCCTGGGAGTGGGACCTGGTCACCGGCGACCTGCGCTTCGACGACCGGCTCCTCGAGCTGTTCGGCCTCGATGACGACACCTTCGGCGGCACCATCGACGCCTTCACCGACATCGTCCACGTCGAGGACCGGGCCCGGGTCGTCGCCGCGCTCAATCGTGCGATCGCCGCTCGCGGCGAGTACGCCGCCGAGTACCGCATCCACCTGCCCGACGGCCGGGTGCGCTGGATCGCGGCGCGGGGGCGCGGCCTCGGCGACGAGGGCGGCCAGACGGTGCGGGTGCTGGGAGCGGCGTACGACACGACGGCCGTGCAGGAGGGCGAGGCGCGCGTCGCCCGGGTGCTCGAGTCGATGCCCACGGCCTTCTACCAGCTCGACGACGAGTGGCGCTTCGCCTACCTCAACGGGGAGGCGGAGCGGCTCCTGGGCCGCTCGCGCGAGGACCTCGTCGGGCAGGTCGTCTGGGAGGCGTTCCCCGCGACCCTCGACAGCATCTTCGAGCGCAGCTACCGCGGCTGCGTCGAGTCGGGGGACCCGGTGGCCTTCGACGCCTACTACCCCGCACCGCTCGACGCCTGGTACGAGGTGCGTGCCTGGCCGAACCCCGATGGGCTGGCCGTCTACTTCGTCGACGTCACCGCCCGCTACCAGGCGCAGGAACAGGTCGCGCGCACTGCTCGCCGCGACGCCCTGGTCGCCGACGTCACGGAGCAGCTGGCCGGCACGCTGGACCTCGGGGAGGCTGTCTCCCGCCTGGGTGCCCTGGTGGTACCGGCGATCGGTGACTGGTGCGTCGCGACGCTGGTCGAGGAGCCCGGCCACGAGGGCCGGCTGCCCGGGCTGCGCGACGTCGGGGGGTGGCACCGCGACCCGGGCGCCCAGCACCTGGTCGACCGGTTCGCGGCGGTGCGCCTCGACCAGGTGGTCGACGACTCCTTCCTGCCGCTGGTGCTCGCCGCGGATCGCCCCGTCGTCGGCGACGGGGCGACCGAGTCGATGTGCCGCGTCTTCGCTGCGGGCGAGGTCCACGAGCTGCTGCGCGCCCTGGCGCCCGAGCACGCCACCGTCCTCAGCCTCAAGGGGCACGACCGGGTGGTGGGGCTCCTCACCGTGCTGCGGGGCGAGGCCCGGGGCGCCTTCACCGACGCCGACCTCGACACCCTGGCCCTGGTCGCGGAACGGGCCGGCCTGGCGCTCGACAACGCCCGGCTCTTCGCCGAGCAGCGCGACCTCGCCGAGGGCCTGCAGCGCAGCCTCCTGACCGCGCCCCCGCAGCCCGACCACCTCGAGATCGTGGTGCGCTACGAGGCCGCGGCCGAGACCGCCCAGGTCGGCGGCGACTGGTACGACGCGTTCGTGCAGGACGCCGGGGCCACGATGCTGGTCATCGGGGACGTCGTCGGCCACGACACCGCGGCCGCGGCGGCCATGGGCCAGGTCCGCAACCTGCTGCGCGGCATCTCGGTCTTCAGCGGCCAGGGGCCGGCCGACGTGCTGCGCGGCGTCGACCACGCGCTGGACACCCTGGGCGTGGACACCACCGCGACGGCCGTGCTGGCCCGCCTGGAGCAGACCCCCGAGGAGCTCGCGGAGGGCGTCACCCGGCTGCGCTGGTCGAACGCCGGCCACCCGCCGCCGGTGGTGGTCTGCCCCGAGGGCGAGGTCACCCTGCTGGTGGGTGACGACCCCGACCTGCTGCTGGGGCTCGACCCCGAGGCCGAGCGCCAGGAGAGGCAGGTCGTGCTGACCCGGGGGTCGCTGGTGCTGCTGTTCACCGACGGGCTCGTCGAGCGGCGCGGCGAGGACCTCGACGCCGGCCTCGACCGGCTGCGGCGCGAGCTGGCCAGCCTCGACGCACTCGGCTGCCCCCTGGACGAGCTCTGCGACCGGCTTCTCGTGCGGATGGTGCCCAGCCTCCGCGAGGACGACATCGCGCTGGTCGCCGTGCGGCTGCACGAGCAGGACGGGCCCCCGCCGCGGCGGCGCAGCCAGGACCAGCACGGGCCAACCGGTGGGTCCGCCGGGACCGGCGTAGAGGACGCGCCTGTCGCGAGCGGGCGGATCGTGCGCACCCGCTTCTCCGCGCACCCCTCGAGCGTCCCCGGCGCCCGGCACTTCGTGCGCGAGGCGCTGCGGGGGCGGGGTGTCGAGCTGGTCGACGACGCCGAGCTCTGCGTCGGCGAGCTGGCGGCCAACGCCGCGCTGCACAGCGGAGGCGAGTCGATGGACGTCTCGGTGCGCCTGGACCACGGTGCGGTGACCGTGTCGGTGGCCGACGAGGGCGTCGTACCGGCCGAGGCGGTGGTGCCCCGCCTGGTCGCCGAGCCCGACGGACGCGGGCACGGTGAGCCCACCACCGGTCGCGGCCTCGGCATCGTCTCGGTGCTGGCCGACGACTGGGGCGTCGAGCGCTTCCCGGGCGGCACCCGGGTGTGGGCCCGGCTGCTCGACGACCGTGCCGACAGCCCGGTGCGCCCGCCCGACTCGCCGCCCGCCCCCGGGCCGGCCGCCGACCAGGACGCTCCCGAGGGCCGCGAGCCGACGTCGCCGGTGCTGCTGCGGGGCTGCCCGGTGCGGCTGTGGCTGCGCCAGGACGAGCACATCGACGAGCTGGTGCGCGACCTGCAGCTGCTCTCCGCGACCCACGAGCTCGACCCCGGTCTCGTCTCGGTCGGCGAGGTGCGCGACCTGCTGGCCGTCTTCGCGCCGCTGCGCCGGGGCACGCGGCGCGCGGTCGAGGCCGCCCAGGCGCAGGGTCTCGACGAGCTCGACGTCACCGTCGACCTGCCGGTCAGGGCGGCCGACGAGGTCGTCCGGCTCGACGACCTGCTGTCCCTCTCCGACGAGGGGCTCGACGACCAGCGGCTGCTGACCGTGCGCGCCGAGCCCGACGTGGTACGCCTGCGGGCGTGGATGATCGAGCAGGTGCGCACCCAGCTGGAGGAGGGCGCCGAGGCCGTGGCATGGACCGACTGGACCCCCCGGGACCTCGGCTCACCCCCTCCGCGGGCCTAGGCTCGCCCGGACCGAGCGGAACCGATCTCCACCGGACGGGGCAGCAATGAGCGACCTGATCTTCGCCAACGGACGGCTCTTCGACGGGCTGAAGTACCACCACGACCACGCCGTGGGGGTGCGCGGGAGCCAGATCTACGCTGTCGGCCCGCTCGACCGGGTGCGGGAGGAGATGGCGGCCGGCGGGAGCCGGGCCGAGGAGGTCGACGCCGCCGGGGGACTGGTGATGCCGGCCTTCCACGACGCCCACATCCACCCGCTCATCGGCGGCCTGGAGCTGCGCAGCGCGCTGCTCACCGACTGCGCCGGCGCCGAGGAGTGCCTCTCGACGATCGCCGACGCGGTGGCCGCGCAGGGCGACGTGGGCCAGGCGTGGTTCCGCGGTGGCGGCTGGTCGCTCGAGCACTTCGACCCCAGCACCGGGCCCACCGCCGAGATGCTCGACCGCGTGGTGCCGCACCGTCCGGCGTTCCTGCCCAGCAACGACCACCACAACGCCTGGGTCAACACCCGCGCCCTCGAGCTGGCCGGCGTCGACCGCGACACCCCCGACCCGCCCGACGGCTGGATCGAGCGCGACCGCGACGGCAACCCGACCGGCACCCTGCGCGAGGCCGCGGCCGCGATGGTGCACCGCCTGGTCGACACCACGCGGGAGGAGAAGCGTGCGGCGCTGCTCGACGCGCAGGCGCACCTGCACTCGTGGGGCATCGTGGGCTGGCAGGACGCGCTCGTCGGCGGGTACGCCGGCATCGACGACCCGACCCAGGCCTACCTCGACCTCGTGGAGGCCGACGAGCTGACCGCCCGGGTGCGGCTGGCGCTGTGGTGGAACCGCAACCGCGGTGTCGAGCAGGTCGAGGAGCTGGAGGCCGAGCGGGCCCGGCTCGGTGACGCGGGCCTCGACGCCGGGTCGGTCAAGCTGATGGTCGACGGGGTCTCCGAGACGCTCACCATGGCCGTCGACGAGCCGTACCTCGGCGGGGCGCGCTGCCCCTGCGCCGGTGGCGAGCGGGGGCTGGCGTTCATGGAGCCCGAGCAGCTCGACGAGGCCGTGTGCGCGCTCGACGCCGCCGGCTTCCAGGCCCACTTCCACGCCCTGGGCGACCGGGCCGTGCGCACCTCCCTCGACGCCATCGAGGCCGCGCGCCGCCGCCACGGGTGGAGCAACCAGCGCCACCAGCTCGCGCACCTCCAGCTGGTCGCGCCGGTCGATCGCAACCGCTTCCGGCTGCTCGGCGCGATCGCCAACGTCGAGGGAATGTGGGCGCGCTACAACACCCCCGCCGTGCAGATGGTCAAGCCCTACCTCGACGAGGAGCGGCTCGACTGGCAGTACCCCTTCGCCGACATCGTCGACAGCGGGGCGCTGGTGGCCGGCGGCTCGGACTGGCCGATCAACCCGCCCGACCCGATGGAGGGCATCCACGTGCTGGTCAACCGCTCCTCGCGCACCACCGACGAGAGCGACGAGGAGCCGCCGATGCGCGACGACCAGGGGCTCACCCTGGTCCAGGCGCTGCAGGCCTACACCAGCGGTGCCGCCCACGCGAACCACCAGGAGGACTCCGGCAACCTGCGCGTCGGC
This sequence comes from Nocardioides sp. 31GB23, assembly GCF_040012395.1. Lineage (NCBI taxonomy): Bacteria > Bacillati > Actinomycetota > Actinomycetes > Propionibacteriales > Nocardioidaceae > Nocardioides > Nocardioides sp. 31GB23. The sequence goes on from NZ_JBDYKJ010000048.1 coordinate 37,607, forward strand.
GCCTCCGCCGACGTGCTGGTGCTCGACCGCGACCCCTTCGACCTGCACGAGGACGAGATCGGCTCCGCCGAGCCGGTCACGGCCTGGGCCCGCGGCTCGGAGGTCTACCGCCGCGACTGACCACCGGCCGAGCAGTCACTTTCGCACCATCGACCAGTCAGTTTCGCACCGACTCGAACTCCTCGAAAAAAATTTCGATCTGCCTGTGGAAAACGGCTTCTGACCTGGTGCTTTGTCGGTGGGCCCTGAGATACTTCACTCATGGCCACCACCGCGGCGCACCCCATCAACGGGGCGCTCGCGCGCATGCACTCGCTGCTCGACGAGCTCGCCGAGACTCCGCTGTGGTCGATGAGCCAGACCGAGACCGCGGAGGCGCTGGTCGACTTATCGCAGCTCGAGGCGAGGGTGGTCGAGCTGAAGTCGCGGACCCTCGCCCACGCCGAGACGGTGGCGGTGGCGGAGACGAATGCGTCGCCGTCGGTGGCGGTGTGGCACTCCAACGCGACGCGCTCGACGAAGCGCGAGTCGTTCCGCCAGGTCCGCCTGGCTGAGGGGCTGGATCGCTACGATCTCGTGCGGGAAGCGCTCGGTCGTGGCGACGTCATCGCGGAGCAGGCGTCGGTGATCTGCACAGCTTTGGACGAGCTGCCCGACGACCTCGACCCGCCGGTCCTGGAGCAGGCGACCAAGGCGCTGGTCGCGTTCGCGGAGGTCCACGACGCGAAGGCGCTGCGGGTGCTGGGGCGACGGATCCTCGAGGTCGTCGCACCCGAGGTCGCCGAGGCATGGGAGGCCGAACAGCTGGACCGCGAGGAGCGCGAGGCGGAGAAGTCGGCGGTGTTCCGGATGCGCGAGGACGGCCACGGCCGGATCAAGGGCTCGTTCACGGTGCCGCTGCTGGCCGGCCAGATGCTGGAGCGGGCCCTGCTCGCGTTCGCCGCCCCCAAGCACCAGATCGCCTCCCGCGCCGCCGACGACGCGGACGAGCAGGGCGAGCACGAGGAGCAGGCGCCGGTGCCGGTACGCCGCCCCACGGCGCAGCGGTTGGGTGCGGCGTTCGTGGAGCTCGTCGAGCGCCTCGACCCCCATGAGCTGCCGAAGGCCGGTGGGGTGAACGCGACCGTGGTGGTGACGATGACCCTCGACTCGCTCAAGGACGGCCTGGCGGCCGCGACGCTCGACACCGGTGACCGGATCAGTGCCGCTACCGCGAGGCGGCTGGCCTGTGAGGCGGGCGTCGTCCCTGTCGTGCTGGGCGGCAAGAGCCAGCCTCTGGATGTGGGTCGTGCGAAGCGGTACTTCACCCCGGCCCAGCGGGTCGCGATGGGTATCCGTGACGGAGGCTGCACCGCCCGGGGCTGTGACGCCCCGCCGGCGATGTGTCACGCCCACCACGACGACCCGTGGTCGTGCCACGGACACACCGACCTCGACCGTGGACGGCTCCTCTGCCCCTACCATCACCGCCGGATTCATGATCCGGGGTACGAGAGCGACGTCGGGGCTGACAACCAGGTCAC